>NZ_JBJERV010000005.1:0-4510 GCF_051882455.1 Huintestinicola sp.
GATATCCGAAAGCTGCTTCTTCTTAACGAGGAAGTCTATCTCAAGATCAAACTGCTTTTCGGAATTTGTTCTGTCCACGTAGCCAAGGTCCTGAGGGATATTCTCGTTGAAGATAAGTCTTCCCACAGTGCACTCGATTATCTTTGAAACTCTTCTGTCGCCGATATCCTTGGAAATACGTACCTTGATAGCGGCATGAAGGCTTACAACGCCCTCCTGATAAGCCATAAGAGCCTCGTTGACATCTCTGAATACCTTGCCCTCGCCCTTTTCTCCCTCTTTCTTCATAGTGAGGTAGTAGGAGCCCAGCACCATATCCTGAGAAGGAACGGCAACAGGACGTCCGTCGGAAGGCTTCAGCAGGTTATTGGCAGCCAGCATAAGGAAGCGTGCCTCAGTCTGAGCCTCAGCGGAAAGGGGAAGATGAACAGCCATCTGGTCGCCGTCGAAGTCGGCGTTAAATGCTGTACATACCAGAGGGTGAAGCTTGATAGCACGGCCCTCAACAAGGATAGGCTCGAATGCCTGGATACCCAGTCTGTGAAGTGTAGGCGCACGGTTCAGAAGAACGGGGTGGGACTTGATAACATTTTCCAGTGCGTCCCAAACATCGTTCTCCGCACGGTCAACCTTCTTGCGGGCGGACTTTATATTAGTGGACTTTCCTGTGTCCACAAGGCGCTTCATAACAAAGGGCTTGAAAAGCTCGAGAGCCATCTCCTTGGGGAGACCGCACTGATACATTTTCAGCTCGGGGCCAACAACGATAACCGAACGTCCCGAATAGTCAACACGCTTACCCAGAAGGTTCTGACGGAAGCGTCCCTGCTTACCCTTGAGCATATCCGAAAGGGACTTGAGAGCTCTGTTGTTAGGACCTGTAACGGGTCTGCCATGACGGCCGTTATCGATAAGAGCGTCCACAGCCTCCTGGAGCATTCTCTTCTCGTTTCTGATGATGATGTCGGGGGCTTCGAGCTCCAGCATCTTCTTGAGGCGGTTGTTTCTGTTGATAACACGTCTGTAAAGGTCGTTAAGGTCGGAGGTAGCATATCTGCCGCCGTCGAGCATTACCATAGGACGGATATCGGGGGGTATAACGGGAACAACATTAAGAACCATCCACTCGGGCTTGTTCTTTGACATTCTGAAGGACTCGATTATCTCAAGTCTCTTGAGGAGCTTGATTCGCTTCTGACCTGTGGGAAGGTCCTTGAGCTCGTTTTTAAGCTCTTCGGACACCCATTCCAGGCAGTTTATCCACTTGGACTTGTCAGCGATCTCGTCAAACTCGCCGTTTGCGTTTGCAGCCTCGATCTTCTCGTCAAAGAGCTGCTCGATATACTTGGAGCCGTAGATGACCTTGATGGACTTGCCCGACTTCTTTTCTTCCTCGAAGCGGTTGTATCTCATCACGTCATAGTTGTACTCCGCGCGTGTTATCTTCTGACCAACGGAATAGTTCTCATTCTCGCCGTTGTCGGTGATAACGAGAATGCGCTTTGCAAGCATATCTCTTATCTCGTCCTCGGAAAGACCTGTGAGAGCGGAGAATTTGTCGATATATTTAACGATATACTGATTATATCTTTCGGGATCGTATTCCTCGAGAAGCTCCTGGATAGCCTCTGCGCCCATAGCGGCATAGAAACCGTCCTCATACTTCTCAACGTTGTCGGCATAATCCTTTTCGGAAAGGAGGTCCTTCTTGGTAAGACCCGTATTTCCGGGGTCGACAATGATATATTTGGTAAAGTACAGCACTTCCTCCAGGCGCTTCTGAGGTATCTCCAGCACCTGACCTATTCTTGAGGGAGTTCCCTTGAAATACCAGATGTGAGAAACAGGAGCGGCAAGCTCAATGTGACCCATGCGCTCACGTCTTACCTTGGCGCGGGTAACTTCAACGCCGCAGCGCTCGCAGACCTTGCCCTTGAAGCGGATCTTCTTGTACTTTCCGCAGTGGCACTCCCAGTCCTTTGTGGGACCAAAGATCCTTTCGCAGAAAAGGCCGTCTCTTTCGGGCTTCTGTGTTCTGTAGTTGATGGTTTCGGGCTTTTCAACAATGCCGTGAGACCAGCTTCTGATTTTGTCGGGGGAAGCGAGACCAATTTTTATAGACTCAAAAGTGTTCTGTTCCAATAGCTTACACTCCTTAGATCAAGTAGAGTAAATGCCCCATTCCCAGCACAGGGCATATGAACGGCGAAGGAATATGCCTGCCGCCTATTTCCGCAGGCAGCAGGCGGATATATCTTAAATTGCGTATTGCCTGAGGGCAATTGCGCATTACCCTGCGGCAATACCGTCTGCCGTATGGGCAGTAAAAGTGAACTTAGATCAGGTCGTCGTCAAAATCGTCTGAGCCGAAATCGGTATCGTCGTCGCCCACGTCATCGTAATCGTCGGGGTCGGAGCTGCCGAAATCATCGTCCTCGCCGTCCTCGAGAGAGAAGCCCTCGTCAAGGTCGCCCTCGTCGAAATCATCGGCATCCGAAACAGGAGGCGGAATAACATCGTCATCGTCCTCGAAGGTAGCCTTGAGGTCGATCTCCTGATTGTTCTCGTCAAGGACCTGAATATCGAGACAGAGTGACTGGAACTCCTTGATAACCACCTTGAACGCCTCGGGTATACCGGGCTTGGGAACGTTCTGACCCTTAACGATAGCCTCGTAGGTCTTGACACGTCCAACAGTATCATCGGACTTAACAGTAAGGATCTCCTGGAGAGTATAAGCAGCGCCGTAAGCCTCGAGAGCCCAGACTTCCATCTCACCGAAACGCTGACCGCCGAACTGAGCCTTACCGCCCAGAGGCTGCTGAGTAACCAGCGAATAAGGACCTACCGAACGTGCGTGGATCTTATCGTCAACCAGGTGGTGGAGCTTGAGGTAGTACATTATACCAACAGTAACTCTGTTGTCAAAGGGCTCGCCTGTACGTCCGTCTCTGAGGACTATCTTGCCGTCCTCGTCCATACCGGCTTCCTTGAAGCAGGCACGGATATCCTCCTCGTGAGCGCCGTCAAATACGGGAGTCATTACCTTCCAGCCAAGCTTTCTTGCAGCCATACCGAGATGAACTTCAAGCACCTGACCGATGTTCATACGTGAAGGAACGCCCAGGGGGTTAAGAACGATATCCAGAGGAGTACCGTCGGGAAGGAAGGGCATATCCTCGGATTTAAGGATACGGGAAACGACACCCTTGTTTCCGTGACGGCCCGCCATCTTGTCGCCCACAGAGATCTTTCTCTTCTGAGCGATGTAGCAGCGAACCAGCTTGTTAACTCCGGGAGAAAGCTCGTCGCAGTTTTCGCGGGTGAATATCTTAACGTCAACAACAACGCCCGACTCGCCGTGAGGCACCTTCAGGGAGTTGTCTCTTACTTCCTTAGCCTTCTCGCCGAAAATAGCTCTGAGAAGTCTTTCCTCGGCAGTAAGCTCGGTCTCGCCCTTAGGAGTGACCTTTCCGACCAGGATATCGCCGGCTCTTACCTCAGCGCCTATGCGGATGATACCTCTGTCGTCAAGGTCCTTGAGAGCGTCCTCGCCCACGTTGGGGATATCTCTTGTAATGGTCTCGGCACCCAGCTTGGTGTCTCTTTCCTCGATCTCGTATTCCTCAATGTGGATAGAGGTGTATATATCCTCGCGGACAACGCGCTCGTTAAGAAGAACGGCGTCCTCGTAGTTGTAGCCTTCCCAGGTCATGAAGCCGATAAGTGCATTCTTACCGATAGCAAGCTCACCGTTGCTTGTAGCGGGACCGTCCGCAAGGACCTGTCCGACATGAACTTCCTCGCCCTTTTCAACGATGGGACGCTGATTAACACAGGTGCCCTGGTTGGAGCGCTTGAACTTGATAAGCTTGTAGGAATGGGTAGCGCCCGTTCCCTCCTTGATAACGACCTCGTCAGCGCTTACACGCTCAACAACGCCGTCATGCTTGGAAACAACGCATACGCCCGAGTCAACAGCAGCCTTGTACTCCATACCGGTACCAACGATAGGAGCCTCGGTCTTGAGAAGAGGCACAGCCTGACGCTGCATGTTCGCACCCATGAGGGCACGGTTAGCGTCATCGTTCTCAAGGAAGGGGATCATAGCCGTAGCGATGGAAACGACCATCTTAGGCGAAACGTCCATATAGTCGACTCTTTCCCTCTCGCATTCGAGGATCTGGTCTCTGTAACGGGCGTTAACTCTGGGACGGGCAAATTTTCCGTCCTCGGTAAGAGGCTCGTTTGCCTGAGCAATGGTGTAGTTATCCTCCACATCGGCAGTCATATAAACTACCTCGTCGGTAACAACGCCCGTTGCCTTGTCAACCTTTCTGTAAGGAGCCTCGATAAAGCCGTACTCGTTGATTCTCGCAAAGGACGCAAGATAGGAGATAAGTCCGATGTTAGGACCTTCGGGAGTCTCGATAGGACACATTCTTCCGTAGTGGGAGTAGTGAACGTCACGGACTTCAAATCCTGCACGGTCACGGGAAAGACCGCCGGG
>NZ_JBJERV010000006.1:0-60987 GCF_051882455.1 Huintestinicola sp.
GGGCTTATTCTAGCCGAGGATTTGTCTATAGGTTGATTGAGAATTAGTATTATATCACGAACATTATCAGAATAAAGCACACCAAAACGGTCTGAACGAAAATTATCAGGGGCAGACCTATCATAAACCGCTTGTGAAGGGTCTTGTGACGGATAATTCGCATCGTTATGTACATTGCCGCCGCGCCGCCAAGCAGGGCTGCGCCGAAAAGCTTTTTCTCGGGTATCCGTCTGCCGCCGTCCCGGGCAAGGCGTTTGTCTGTGCAGGTGAGCGCCGCCGAATAGAAGCTGACGGAGAGGAAATACACGATAAGCACAAGCCACAGCCATTTGTTTTCCGAAAGCATTTCCATAGCTATCACTTTTTCCACGTTGCTCTCGAAAACAGCAGGAGCATGGGGAAAAGCTCCAGTCTGCCCGCAAGCATATCAAAGATAAGCACAAGCTTTGATATGGGAGAGAAGAAGCTGAAATTCTGCGTGGGTCCCACAAGCTCAAGTCCGGGACCGATATTGTTCACAGCTGCGCTCACTGCCGTAAAATTGGTGATGAGGTCGTGTCCGTCAATGGAGATAAGCGCTGCCGATGCCATAAACAGCAGCACGTAGCAGACCATATAGCTGTTTACCGAGCGGACTACTTCGTGCTCGATGGGCTTTGAGTCAACGGAGATTTTTTTAAGCTGCTTGGGGTGTATCATGACCTCAAGCTCCTTGGCAAGACCCTTTACAAGGATAATTATTCTGGTGACCTTGATGCCGCCGCCCGTACTTCCCGCACAGCCGCCCACAAGCATGAGCAGGACGATAATGGTTCGTGAAAGCTCCGGCCAGACATCAAAATCAACCGTCGAAAAGCCTGTGGTGGAGATTATGGAGGCTACCGTAAAGCTTACGTGCCTGAGCGCTTCACCGATACTGTCAAAGAGCCCTCTTACGTTGAAGGTGATTATGGCGATCGCCGACAGGACAATGGTCAGGAATACCCGTACCTCTTTGTTGAAGGCTTCCTTCAGCTTACCCGAAATGATAAAATAATATGAGCTGAAATTGATGGCGAACATTACCATAAAGACAGTGACAACTATCTGGATATAGGGCGAGTAACCGCCCAGACTGTCATTTTTTATTCCGAAGCCGCCCGTTCCCGCTGTGGCAAGAGCGGTATTTAACGCCTCGAACACGCTCATTCCGCCGAAAAGGAGAAGAACGAACTCGGTAAGCGTCAGCACGAAATATATCGAATAGAGGATAAGCGCGGTGGTCTTTACTCTCGGCACAAGCTTGCTCACAGAGGGTCCAGGGCTTTCCGCTTTCATTATGTGGATATTCTGTCCGCCGCTCAGCGGGATAAACGCCATTATGAAAACCAGGACTCCCATTCCGCCCACCCAGTGGGTAAAGCTTCGCCACATAAGCATTGCCTTGGGCATACTCTCTACCTCGGAAAGTATGCTGGCGCCTGTGGTGGTAAAGCCCGAAACGGTCTCGAAAAGTGCGTCTATGAAATTCGGTATGGCTCCCGAAAAGAAAAAGGGCAGCGCTCCGAAAATACTCAGAACTATCCAGCTCATCGATACGATAACAAAGCCTTCACGGGAATAAAGCTCCGTATTTTTCGGCTTCTTTAAAATGAGAAGCCCTCCCACCGCAAGGCAGACCGCTATTGACAGAAGTATCGCCGTTATGCAGCTTTCGCCGTACACCGCCGCAGTTATCAGGGGGATAAGCAGAAACAGGGTCTCAAAAACCAGTATCCACCCGAGTATATATTTTATCATCCGGAAATTCATATGTCCCCCGCTCAACCTTTCTTCAGCACGTCGGTAATGTCATGGAGAGCCATTATCTCAGACACGATGACCACTGCGTCCCCGGGCATAAATACGTCGTGACCTCTGGGAATGATGACCTTTCTGTCTCTGAGTATGGCGGCTACAAGAACATTTTTCTTGAATTTAAGCTCGCTGAGAGGTATCCCCACTATGGGAGATTTTTCCCTGACGATGAATTCCGCCGCCTCCACCTTGTCCTTGATAACGCTGTAGAGCGTTTCCACATTGCTTCCGATGGTATTTTTCATTGCACGGACATAGCGCACGATGCTCTCGGCGGTAAGATGCTTGGGGTAGATTATGGTATCAAGGTCAAGCTGGTTTACCACCTCGTCAAAATCGATACGGTTTATTTTGGTGATGAGCTTGCCCTTGCTCTTGTTTTTGGCAAACAGGGAAAGCAGGATATTTTCCTCGTCAAGATTTGTAAGCGCCACAAATCCGTCTGTATTCTCAAGCCCCTCCTCAAGGAGCAGCTCCTGCTCCACAGCGTCTCCGTTGATGACGGTAACATCGGGAAGGGTGGTGCACATTTCCTCACAGGTTTTAAGGTCCTTTTCGATGACCTTCACGGCAATGTCCGAGCGCAGGAGGATATCCGCAAGGTAATGGGTTATTTCTCCGCCGCCAACTATCATTACGTCTCTTACCGAACGCATTTTATACTTTATCTTGTTAAAGAAATCATTCGCCTTTCGGGGAGATGCCACAACGGAAATAACATCCTTTTCACGGAAAACAAAATCGCCGTTTGCGATGTACGCCTCGCCGTCACGCTCGATGGTGCAGATAAGCACGTCGCACTTGAGCCTTGCAATGACCTCCTTGACAGCCATATTGATAATGGGGCTGCCCTCGGGAAGACGGAATTTTATCAGCTCCACTCTGCCCTTGGCAAAGGTGTCTATCTTTATCGCCGAGGGGAAACGGAGGATACGGGCTATCTCCGCAGCAGACGCAAACTCGGGATTTATTATCATTGCAAGTCCCAGCTCGTCCTTTAAAAACCGCGCCTCCCTGCTGTACTGGGGATTGCGCACGCGGGCGATGGTCTGGCAGTTGCCCTCTTTTTTGGCTATAAGGCAGCACAGGAGATTTAATTCGTCCGAGCCTGTTACGGCGATAAGCAGGTCTGCCTTTTCGATGCCCGCCTCCTGCTGGATAAGGTGGGTGGCGCCGTTTCCCACGACCCCCATGATGTCGTGGCGGCTGATGACCTCGTTTACCTTTGCGGCGCTCAGGTCGATGACTGTGATATTGTTTCCGTCGTTGTTCAGCTGCACCGCAAGGGTCTGTCCGACCTTTCCGCAGCCGACGATGATTATATGCATATAGAAGCTCCTTTTTGTGCTGTAAAAAATTTCTGTATCGTACTTCTGCGGTACATCAGCGTGTCGCTGAAGCCACCTCGTTGGTGAAACAGCAATAATTTCCCTGTTTTGCGGCTCGGTAACTTAAAAAGTGTTGAAGCCGAATTATGCAGATGAACTTTTGTTCGGTGCAGGATCTCGGCTTTTTCGACAGACTGATGTATCGTACTTCTACGGTACATTCTATACCATTTCGGGAGTATTGTCAAGTATATGAGGAAAAGAGACGTGAAAAAGGTGTAAAGAATTATATGTTAAATTAACGGGCGGGATCTTTGTGGGAAATGTCAATTGACATTTAAGAACTTTTGTGCTATAATATTGGTACAGCTTTTTTAAAACCGTTTCCTTTCTGCTTTTTTTAGACGGATATTTACAATGTCATAAAGCCAAATTTTTGTACGTTATCATCATTTTAGCTTATGAGACCGCTTTGTAATTGTTAAAAGTGTTAGAACCTGCTATGCAGTTTGTTAAATTTTTGACAAGTGCATAATTTATGAGTTTTTTCTCTTGATTTTTCTTCGCAAGTGTGATAGAATATATTTAACGAGAAAATTCTGTCTTTTTGTCTGAAAAAATGGCAACGCGGGACGGGATCTTCACAAAATGATGGTATGCGAACGCAATTTTCGGCTCGCACAAAAAAATACTCACAGAAAGCGGGAAATGATTTATGAGCAACAAAGTCACTATTATCGGCGCAGGCAGCGTCGGCTCCACAATTGCCTATACTATGGTCGTTGACGGAATAGCTTCCGAGATCGTTCTTGTTGATATCAATGAAAACAAGGCTCACGGCGAAGCTATGGACATCGTTCAGGGCGTGCCCTTCTGCTCTCCCTGTTCCATTTATGCAGGCAGCTATGAGGATGCCAAGGATTCTGACGTTGTTATCCTCACCTCAGGCGTGGCAAGAAAGCCCGGTCAGTCTCGTCTCGAGCTTGCTCAGACAAACGTTAACATCACCAAGTCCATTATCCCCCAGATCGTTAAATACGCTCCCAACGCTATCTATATCATCGTAAGCAATCCTATCGATATCCTCACCTATCAGTTCATCAAGACATCGGGTCTTCCCGCTAACCACATCATCGGTTCGGGTACTACTCTCGATACCTCCCGTCTGCGCACAGGTCTTGCGGAGACCTTCAACATCAGCCAGCAGAACGTTCACGCTTACGTTTTCGGTGAGCACGGCGACTCTTCCTTCGTTCCCTGGTCTCTCGCAAATGTTTCCAGCATTCCCATCGATCAGTATATCGCTTGCCTCCCCGAGGACAGACGTCCTGTTGTGGACTATGCCGCTATCGAGGAGTATGCAAGAAAATCCGGCGGAAAGATAATCGCAAACAAGGGCGCTACCTTCTATGCTATCGCCATTTCCGTTTGCCATATCTGCAAGTGCCTGTTCAGCGGAATTGACACTAACCTTACCGTTTCCACTATGATGAACGGCGAATACGGCATCAGCGACGTTTGTCTCAGCACACTGTCCGTTGTTGGCAGAGACGGTGTTGAAAGCAAGCTGAACGTTCCCCTCACCGATGAGGAGGTCGCTAAGCTCAGACACAGCGCCGATTGCCTCAAGGCCGTTATCAAGGACCTGGATTTCTGATTTAGTCTGTAACTTATGCAGGCGGCAGTCTGAAAATAACTGCCGCCGTAAGTTATGTATACAGCTATAACAGCTGTATATAATTTTGCTTTAATTTGTTTATAATTTATTCTTACATAAAGGAGTACATAACCAATGGAATACCGTATCGAACACGATTCTATGGGTGAAGTCAAGGTCCCTGCCGACAAGTACTGGGCTGCTCAGACTGAGAGAAGCCACGAGAACTTCCTTATCGGCGTCGGTATCGAGACCATGCCCAGAGAGATCACCAAGGCTTTCGGTTATCTCAAAAAGGCGGCTGCTATGGCTAACCACGCCCTCAAGCCCGAAAAGATGACCGATGAAAAGCTTTCGGCTATCTCCAAGGCCTGCGACGAGGTCATCAGCGGAAGTCTGAACGACCACTTCCCTCTCGTTGTATGGCAGACAGGAAGCGGCACTCAGTCCAACATGAATGCCAACGAGGTAATTGCCAACCGCGGCAATGAGATCGCAGGCAGCAAGCTGCTTCACCCCAACGATGACATCAACATGAGCCAGTCCTCCAACGACACCTTCCCCACTGCAATGCACATTTCCGCTGTTATTGCCATCGAGGACAAGGTCATTCCCGCTGTGGACGAGCTTATCGCTACATTCAAGCGCCTTGAGGAAGAAAATCAGGGCATTGTTAAGAGCGGCAGAACTCATCTTCAGGACGCTACTCCCATTGCTTTCTCCCAGGAGATAAGCGGCTGGCGCTCCTCTCTCGAAAAGGACAGGAAGCTTCTTGAGATAGCTCTTCCCGAGCTTAAAGAGCTGGCTCTCGGCGGTACTGCCGTTGGTACGGGTCTTAACACTCCCAAGGGCTTTGACGTTAAGGTAGCAGAGGCTGTTTCCGAGCTTACAGGCAAGGATTTCAGGACTGCTTCCAACAAGTTCCACGCTCTTACCAGCAAGGACGAGATCGTATTTGCTCACGGCGCTCTCAAGGCTCTCGCTGCCGATATGATGAAGATCGCCAATGACGTCAGATGGCTTGCCAGCGGTCCCAGAGACGGTCTCGGCGAGATAACCATTCCCGAGAACGAGCCCGGTTCCTCCATCATGCCCGGCAAGGTAAATCCCACTCAGTGCGAACAGGTAACTATGGTCGCTGTTCAGGTAATGGGCAACGATGTGGCTGTGGGTATGGCTGCGAGCCAGGGCAATTTCGAGCTTAACGTATTTATGCCCGTCTGCGCTTACAACTTCCTCCAGTCCGCAAGACTTCTTGCTGAGTCCATTACTTCCTTCAACAAGAACTGCGCTGTGGGGATCAAGGCTAACAAGGAGAAGATGCACCACAATCTCCACAACTCTCTTATGCTCGTTACCGCGCTCAACCCCTACATCGGCTATGAGAATGCGGCTAAGACTGCCAAGAAGGCATTCAAGGACAATATCTCCCTCAAGGAAGCCTGCGTTGAGCTTGGTTTCCTCACTGCTGAAAAATTTGACGAGGTGTTCCACCCCGAGCAGATGATATAATTTAATGAAAGGATAAAAGCTATGATTTACAGTTACTATCCGGGCTGCACTCTGAAAAACAAGGCTAAGGACCTTGACAGATATGCCCGTCTTTCCGCACAGGCGCTGGGCTTCACGCTTGAGGAAATCGAAAACTGGCAGTGCTGCGGCGGCGTTTATCCGATGGCAAAGGACGAGATCGCTACCAAGCTTTCCTCGGTAAGAGCCCTTGCTGACGCCAAGGCACACGGCAGAGACCTTGTAACTCTCTGCTCCGCCTGCCACAACGTTCTCAAGCAGGTGAACAACGATATGCTCACTGACGAGGATATCTGCATGAGAGCCAACAACTACCTGAAGCTTGACGAGGAATATCACGGCGAGACCAAGGTGATCCATTTCCTTGAGGTCCTTCGTGATGTTGTGGGCTTTGACAAGCTCAAGGAAAAGGTCGTTAATCCCCTTACAGGCAAGAAGATCGGCGCTTATTACGGCTGTCTGCTCCTCCGCCCCGGCAAGGTAATGCAGATGGACGACCCCGAAAATCCCAAGATAATGGAAGATTTTATCCGCGCTATCGGCGCTGAGCCCGTTATCTACCCCATGAGAAACGAGTGCTGCGGCGGATATGTTGCTCTTGAGGACCGGGAGGCAGCTGCAAAGAGAAGAAATGCTGTTGCTTCAAGCGCAGCAGGCTTCGAGGCTGAGATGATGGTCACTGCCTGTCCTCTCTGTATGTACAACCTCAAGAAGAACGACAGCAGCGTTCCCGTTTACTACTTTACCGAGCTGCTCGCTGAAGCTCTCGGCGTAAAAGATAACTAAGGAGGCAGGAAGATGGATAAAAAAGAAGAAATTCTCCGCATAAGCGGCGTCAATGTACGCAAGTGTATGCGCTGCGGCAAATGCTCCGGCACCTGTCCTTCCTATGACGAGATGGAATATCATCCTCATCAGTTCGTTTATATGGTTGAGTCGGGCGATATCGAGCCCCTGTTAAAGAGCGAGTCTCTTTACAAGTGCCTTTCCTGCTTTGCCTGTGTCGAAAGATGTCCCAGAGGCGTTGAGTCTGCTAAGGTAGTTGAGGCTGTTCGTCTCGCTGCCATCAGACAGAAGGGCAGCAATCACCTCAAGGCAGAAATGGTTCCCGAGCTTTTAGACGATGAAACTCCTCAGCAGCTTCTCGTCAGCGCATTCCGTAAATTCAGTAAGTAAGGAGGAGAAAGATCAATGCATAGAATAGGCGTATTTGTATGCCACTGCGGTACAAACATTGCCGCAACTGTTGATGTCAAGGCTGTTGCCGAGGCTATGAAGCAGGAACCCGGCGTCGTTTTCTCCGTTGAATATCAGTATATGTGTTCCGAGGGCGGTCAGACCATGATCCAGGACGCTATCAAGGAACATAACCTCTCAGGCGTGGTCGTATGCTCCTGCTCTCCCCGTATGCACGAGGCTACCTTCAGAAAGGCTGCTTCCAAGGCAGGCATCAACCCCTATATGGTGGAGATCGCCAATATCCGTGAGCAGTGCTCCTGGATACATAAGGATATTATGACTGCCACAGAAAAGGCTATCATTCTCGCAAGAACTGCTGTTGCCAAGGTTCAGCTGAACGCTCCCCTGGTTGCAGGCGAAAGCCCCGTTACCAAGCGTGCGCTGGTTATCGGAGGCGGTATTGCGGGTATGCAGACTGCTCTCGATATTGCTGAGGCAGGCTTCGAGGTGGACATTGTTGAGAAGCAGCCCACCATCGGCGGAAAGATGACTCAGATAGACAAGACATTCCCCACCCTGGACTGCGCTTCCTGTATCCTCACACCTAAAATGGTTGACTGCGCTCAGAATGAAAAAATTCACATCTACGCTTACAGCGAGGTTGAGGAAGTTAACGGCTTTGTGGGCAACTTCACCGCTAAGATAAGGAAAAAGGCTCGTTATGTAGACACAACTAAGTGCACAGGCTGCGGCGTATGTACCGAGAAATGTCCTCAGAAGAAGGTCCCCAACGAGTTCAACCTCGGTCTCAACACAAGACGTGCTATTTACATTCCCTTTGCTCAGGCTGTTCCCAAGGTTGCTACCATTGACGCTGATTACTGCACGATGCTCAAGACAGGCAAGTGCGGTGTCTGCTCCAAGGTCTGCACAGCAGGCGCTATCGACTACAAGCAGCAGGACGAGATCATTGAGGAAAAGTACGGCGCTATCGTTGCGGCTACAGGCTACAATCCTATAAATATCGAAAAGTATGACGAGTTTGCTTATTCTCAGAGCAAGGACGTTGTTACTTCTCTCGAGCTTGAGAGACTGATGAATGCTGCAGGTCCTTCCAGCGGTACTCTTATCAGACCCTCTTACCTGGACAAGCAGGACGACCCCAAGGCTCACCCCAAGACCATTGTATTCGTACAGTGCGTAGGTTCCAGATCCGACGACGGCTGCGGCAAGCCCTACTGCTCCAAGATATGCTGTATGTACACTGCTAAGCACGCTATGCTCATAAGAGAGAAATATCCCGATACCAACGTTTATGTATTCTACATCGATGTTCGTACTCCCGGAAAGCTCTTCGACGAGTTCTACCGCAGAGCTGTTGAACAGTACGGCGTTCATTACATCAAGGGTATGGTCGGCAAGGTAGCTCCTCAGCCCGACGGCACTCTTTCCGTTCAGGCTTCCGACCTTATCGCCAACAAGCAGCTCCATATCAATGCCGATCTGGTGGTTCTCGCAACCGCTATCGAGCCTGATAAGACTGCCCGCTCCGTTGCTACTATGCTCAGAGCAAGTATGGATACCAACGACTTCTTCACCGAGGCTCACGCTAAGCTTCGTCCCGTTGAAAGCCCCACAGCAGGCGTTTTCCTCTCGGGCGTTTGTCAGGGTCCTAAGGATATCCCCGAGACTGTTTCTCAGGCAAGTGCCGCTGCCGCTAAGGTGATCGGTCTTCTTGCTAAGGACAAGCTCACAGGTAACCCCTGCGTCGCTCAGCCCGACGAGCTTATGTGCAACGGCTGCTCCTCCTGCGAAAAGGTTTGCCCCTACGGCGCTATCACCTATTCCGACAAGGAATTCAGACAGCCTGACAGAACTGTGGCTATCCGCCGCGTTGCTTCCGTTAACGAAGCCGTTTGTCAGGGCTGCGGAGCTTGTACTGTTGCTTGTCCTTCCGGTGCAATGGATCTGAAGGGCTTCTCCAATAAACAGATTATGGCGGAGGTAGATGCAATATGCAAGTAAACGAAAACAAGGAATTCAGACCCAAGATCGTTGCATTCTGCTGCAACTGGTGCTCCTATGCAGGCGCTGACCTGGCAGGCACCAACAGACTTAATTATCCCGCAGATGTCAAGATAATCCGTGTACCCTGCTCCTGCCGTGTTAACCCTATGTTTATCCTCCGTGCTTTCCAGAGAGGCGCTGACGGCGTTATCATGTGCGGCTGCCACCCCGGAGACTGCCACTATACTTCGGGCAACTACTTCGCAAGAAGAAGAATGACTCTCCTCTTCTCCATGCTCGACTTTATGGGCATTGAAAGGGAGAGAACAAGAGTTGAATGGGTCTCCGCTGCAGAGGGCGCAAAATTTGCAGCCACAATGAATGAGTTTGTCGAGACTGTTGCCAAGCTCGGCGAAAACAAGAGATTGGAGGATCTGAGATGCAAGAAGCAGTGATAAAGCGCGCTAAAGAGCTTCTGGCTGACGGCACAGTTAACCGTGTCGTAGGCTGGAGATCAGGCGAATTTGCTTACGATACGACTCCTGCTGTTTTCACATCAGCCGAGGAGCTGGACGCAGATTTCATCTACAACGATTTCTGTGCGCCCAATCTTTCCAAATACATCATCAAGGAATCCCGCAAGGAGGGCAAGCTCCTTGTATTCCTCAAGCCCTGCGATACTTACAGCTTCAACCAGCTTCTCAAGGAGCACAGGATCATTCGTGAAAACGTATATATCATCGCCGTTCCCTGCACAGGCAAGGTTGACGCCGATACAGTAAAATCCAAGGGCGTCAAGGGTATCACAGGCATGGAGAGCGACGGCGAGACCGTTACTATCCACACCCTTTACGGCGACAAGACTATGCCCAAGTCCGAGACTCTCGGTGACAAGTGCCGCACCTGCAAGAGCAAGAAGCACGTTATCTTTGACGAGATCATCGGCGAGGACGGCGAGGTAAATGACGACGGCGCTCGTTTTGAGCTTGTTGAAAAGCTTGAGATGATGACTGCCGACGAGCGTTACGATTTCTGGAGAAATGAACTTTCCAAGTGCATCCGCTGCAATGCCTGCCGCAATGTATGTCCTGCCTGCTCCTGCGAAAACTGCGTTTTCGATAACCCCAATTCAGGTATCGCTCAGAGAGCGGCTACCGATTCCTTTGAGGAGAATATGTTCCATCTTATCCGCTCCTTCCACGTTGCGGGCAGATGCACCGACTGCGGCGAATGTACAAGAGTTTGTCCTCAGAACATTCCTCTCCACCTTATCAACCGCAAGTATATCAAGGATATAAACGAGTTCTACGGTGATTACCAGGCAGGCTCCGACCTTGAGACAAGAGCTCCTCTCAACGCTTACACATTCGATGACTGCGAGCCTAATATCGTATACAAAAGAGGAGGTAACGAATAATGTTCAAGCTTCCTATTGATAAATTAAACGACTTCTTTGCGGCTGTTTCTGCATCTGCGTCACTTTATATGCCCGTTGACGGCGATGACGGCAGAGCAAGCTACAAGAAGTGGAGCGAGGGCGTGACCCTCAGCAAGGCTCTCAACACCGTAAGAAGCGCTAAGGATTTCTTCTTCCCCCAGACCGAAAATCTCTGCGACTTCAACAGAAACGGTCTTAACATCGAGATAATCGACAACAGAACTGAGAGCGAGGACTTCGTTGTATTTGGCGTTCGTGCCTGCGACGCAAGAAGCTTCACTATTCTTGACAAGGTCTTCCTTGTTGACCCTGTGGACAGCTACTATGCTACAAGAAGAGAGCACGGCACTATCGTTACTATGGCGTGCACCGCGCCCGAAGAGAACTGCTTCTGCAATGTTTTCGGCATTGACGCTGCTGCCCCCGAGGGTGACGCTGCCTGCTGGATGACTGAGGACGCTCTCTACATCAAGGCTAACAACGAAAAGGGCGAGAAGTTCATCGAGTCCGTCAAGAGCCTGCTTACCGAATGCGGCAGCGAGGCTGTTGAGGCTCAGCAGAACGAGACCAAGGCTATTATGGAAAAGCTCCCCTTTGCAGGCATTTCCACCGATTATTTCAGAAAGAACACTCTTCTCGATATTTTCAACTCCGAAAAGTGGGCTAAGCTTTCCGAGGCTTGTCTCGGCTGCGGAACCTGCACATTCGTTTGTCCTACCTGCCAGTGCTACGATATCAAGGACTATGATACCGGTCACGGCATAAAGCGTTACCGCACCTGGGACAGCTGTATGTATTCCGATTTTACAAGAATGGCTCACGGCAACTCCAGAAACACTCAGCTCCAGCGTTTCAGACAGAGATTTATGCACAAGCTTGTATATTTCCCCGACAACAACGACGGCGAGTTCGGCTGCGTTGGCTGCGGACGCTGCCTGTCCAGATGTCCCATTTCTATGAATATCGTTAAGGTCGTTAAGACTTTCGGAGAGGAGTAATGAATAATGCTGAATGAAACTTTGATACCTAAAATCGGCGTTGTTACAGATATCCGTCAGGATACTCCCGACGTCAAGACCTTCCGTGTTGTGGGTACAGACGGCAAGAAGCTCTTTGAGCATATTCCCGGTCAGTGCGCTATGCTTTCTATCCCCGGCGTCGGCGAGGGTATGTTCTCCATCACCTCTTCCCCCACTAACAAGGAATTTATGGAATTTTCCATCAAGAAGTGCGGCTGCCTTACCTCCTGGCTCCATATGATGGACGTTGGTCAGCAGATCACCGTAAGAGGTCCCTACGGCAACGGCTTCCCCGTTGAAAGCGTCTTCAAGGGCAAGGACCTCCTCTTCGTTGCAGGCGGTATCGGTCTTGCTCCTCTGCGCTCCGTTATCAACTATGTTCGCGATAACCGCGCTAATTACGGCAAGGTCCAGATAGTTTACGGCTCCCGTTCGATGGACGATCTCGTTGACTACAAGGAGATCATCGACGAGTGGATGAAGGACGACGGCATTGAGGTAAACCTCACCATCGACCGCGAGCAGGAAGGCTGGGACGGTCACGTTGGCTTCGTTCCCAACTACGTTAAGGAGCTTAATCCCGATATAAGCAAGACTGTTGTTATGTGCGGACCCCCTATTATGATCAAGTTCACACTTGCAGGTCTTAAAGAGCTGGGCTTCAACGAAACTCAGGTATTTACCACTATGGAGCTTCGTATGAAGTGCGCTGTCGGCAAGTGCGGAAGATGCAATATCGGCAACAAGTATGTCTGCAAGGACGGACCTGTATTCAGATTTGACCAGCTCGACGAGCTGCCTAACGAATATTGATTAAGGAGTGAAGTTCACGATGGAAAATATGGTAAATATTTATCTGTTCGGCAAGCAGTACAGCGTACCTGCAAGCCTTACAATCATGAAGGCTATGGAATATGCCGGATATCAGCTCGTAAGAGGCTGCGGCTGCCGCAACGGCTTCTGCGGTGCCTGCGCTACTATCTACAGGATCAAGGGTGAGCAGGAGCTCAAGACCTGCCTCGCTTGTCAGACTCAGGTACAGGAGGGTATGTACATCGCTACTCTGCCCTTCTTCCCCCTTGTTAAGCAGATCTATGATATCAACAAGATACCCACTACTCAGGCTGTTATGATGCAGCTCTATCCCGAGATATATGCCTGCGTAGGCTGCAATGCCTGCACTAAGGCTTGTACTCAGAAGCTCAATGTTATGCAGTACATCGCTTACGCTCAGAGAGGCGAATTCGACAAGTGCGCTGAGGAGTCCTTTGACTGCGTAATGTGCGGCGTTTGCTCTTCAAGATGTCCCGCGGGCATCTCTCATCCTCAGGTCGGTATGCTTGCAAGAAGAATCAACGGCAAGTACCTCCAGCCCAAGAGCCAGCACCTTGAGGACAGAGTCAAGGAGATCAATAACGGCGATTTCAAGGCATTCCTTGACGAGCTTATGGCAATGTCCGACGAGCAGATGCAGGAAAAGTATAATAACAGAGACATTGAGAAGTAAGGGAGGGCAAATACAATGTACACAAGTGAAGAAATGCTTGCTTCGATCAGGAAGGTCGAAGCTAACAGAGCTGCAAATGCAGCATTAGAGCCCGAAAGAATGACCGCTGAGCAGAAGGATGAGGTTCTGAAGACCTATCATCCCGACTACATTGAGTCCGAGTTTGAGGAGCTCAAGATCGGTCCCAACAAGGGCGAAAAGGTTCCCCATCAGCTGGCTGACCTTCTCCAGGCTAACAGCCGCATCGATCCTTCCAAGATCGATCTTGAAAATCCCAAGTACGATGTTGATGTTCTCATTATCGGCGGCGGCGGAGCCGGTTCTTCCGCAGCTATCGAGGCTCACAACGGCGGCGCTAACGTTATGATCGTTACAAAGCTCCGTATCGGTGACGCTAACACAATGATGGCTGAGGGCGGTATCCAGGCTGCTGACAAGCCCAACGATTCCCCTGCTATCCACTACGTTGACGTTTACGGCGGCGGTCACTTCAAGGGCAAGCACGAGCTCGTTGCTAAGCTCGTTAACGATGCTCCCGACTGTATTAAGTGGCTCAATGAGCTGGGCGTTGAATTCGATAAGGAGCCCGACGGCACAATGGTCACCACCCACGGCGGCGGTACCTCCAGAAAGAGAATGCACGCTTGTAAGGACTACTCCGGTGCAGAGATAATGAAGACTCTCCGTGATGAAGTTCTCAACCGTCAGATCCCCGTTATCGACTTTACTGCTGCTGTTGAGCTTATCCTTGACGATCAGGGCAAGGCTGCAGGCGCTGTTCTTATGAATATGGAGACCAAGGAGCTTATGGTCGCTAAGGCTAAGACTGTTATCATCGCAACAGGCGGTGCAGGTCGTCTCCATTACCAGGGCTTCCCCACCTCCAACCACTACGGTGCTACAGCTGACGGACTTGTTCTCGCATACCGTGCAGGCGCAAAGCTCCTTTATGCCGATTCCCTCCAGTATCACCCCACAGGTGCTGCATTCCCCGAGCAGATCTTCGGCGCACTCGTTACCGAAAAGGTTCGTTCTCTGGGCGCAAAGCTTGTCAATGTTGACGGCGAAGTATTTATGCACCCTCTGGAGACCCGTGATATCTGTGCTTCCTCTATCATCAGAGAGTGCAAGGCAAGACACAAGGGCATCAGCACAGGCGACGGCGAGGGCATCTGGCTCGATACTCCTATGATCGAACTCAAGAACGGCGAGGGCACTATCGAGAAGAGAATCCCTGCTATGCTCAGAATGTTTATGGAGTATGGCATTGATATCCGTAAGGAGCCTATCCTTATCTATCCTACTCTTCACTACCAGAACGGCGGTATCGACATCACTGTTGACGGTATGAGCAACATTGAAAATCTCTATGTTGCAGGTGAGGCTGTCGGCGGTATCCACGGCAGAAACAGACTTATGGGCAACTCCCTCCTTGACGTTATCGTATTCGGCAGAAACGCAGGAAGAAGCGTTGCTGCTAAGTTCAAGGACGTTACTGTGGGCAAGCTCACTCTTGACCACGTTAACAAGTTCGCTGATGAGATGAAGGCTGCAGGTATCGAGACTGATGTGGTATCTCCCAAGCTTCTTCCCGATTACGCAAGAAGAAGTAACTAACAAAACGTAAAAATACTGTTAAAATTTTACTCAGGTACTTTATTTTAACATTGTTTTGTTGTATAATTTCATAGGTACTTTTCAAACCCCTGCTTTTGCGGGGGTTTGAAATTGTGTATAATCAAATTATGGAGGTATCAGCCTTATGGATCTTTTTAACGGGGTGATATCCATTACGGGTATCTCATTCCTCATGTTCACTGTCTTTATTGTGGCAGGTCTCGGTTATCTTCTTGGTCGTGTTAGCATTAAGGGCGTTTCTCTCGGAACCGCTGGCGTATTTATTGTTGCTCTTCTCTTAGGCGCTCTTGTTTTTTCTGTTGACGGCAGCAATCTTGTTACTGCAAAATTCGGTTCTGACGTTGCACTGGCAAAAAACTATTTTAAAATAATTGAAAATCTCGGACTTATTTTGTTCGTTACTTCGGTTGGTTTTATTGCGGGACCTAATTTCTTCTCCAACCTCAAGAAGAACTTCAAGTCCTATGCGCTTCTTTCTCTTATCATCATTATTCTCGGCGGTCTGACAACAGTTTTCTGCATCAAGGTTCTCGGCTGCGGCACTTCTATGGCAGTTGGTCTCCTTTCCGGTGCTCTTACCTCTACTCCCGCTTTTTCTGCCGCAAAGGATACTCTCAGCTCCGTTTATGCCGCAAACACTGATGTTGTTGCCAACTATGCTGCAAATTCAGGCGTTGCTGCTGATGAAGCTTCCAAGACTATTATCTCACAGTTTGAGGATATTGTTACTGTAGGTCACGGTATCGCTTACCTCTTTGGTGTTGTGGGCGTTGTTCTCTTCGTTCAGATCATTCCCAAGCTTCTGAAGGCTAATATTGACGAGGAAAGAAAGAAGATATCCTCTGTTGATACAGGCAATGCTGCTTCTGAGGGCAAGAAGCTTTTCAATATCGACAACTTCGGTCTTGCCGCTTTTGCCATAGCTGTTGTGATCGGTATGTTTATCGGCGGTATCAAGATTCCTATGGGTTCTTCTAAGTTCTCCCTCGGTACCACCGGCGGCTGCCTCCTCGCTTCTCTCGTTGTTGCTCACTTCGGTCACTTCGGTTCTCTCAGCATGAAGCCCGAAAAGCGTATGCTTGAGCTTTTCAGAGAGTTCGGTCTTATGGCGTTCCTTATCGGCGCAGGCGTTCCCGGCGGTGCTTCCTTCGTTAAGTATTTCCAGCCTTCTTACTTCCTCTACGGCGTATTGATGACCCTCGTTCCTATGATAGTCGGCTTCATCATTGCAAAGTATGTTATCAAGCTTCCCCTTTTCAACAACCTGGGCGGTATCACAGGCGGTATGACTTCCACTCCCGCTCTCGGTACCCTTATCAACGTTGCAAAGACTGACGATGTGGCTTCCGCTTATGCGGCTGCTTACCCCATCGCTCTCATTGCTGTTGTGCTGGTTTCTCAGTTTATCATCGTATTCTTCCCCGACCCTCTTTCGGTGGTTGGAATGTGAATTAAGGGAGCTGCCCGTTTTGGGCGGCTCCTTTTGTTATATCAAAAAAAGCTGCCATACAGAATTTTGTATGACAGCTTCTTATTTTATGAAATTTACCCGAGTTATGCCGATTTGAATATCCCGTATGTGTAAAGGAGCGGAACGGCAAGAATAAGAATGTCTCCGAAATTAAATCTGTGTGCAAATATGCTGCAAAAAAGGGAGACAAGGCATATTGCCGACATTATCAGTCCCCATATAAAGGCATTCTTGCGTGAGGAGGAGCTGCGGTATGATGTGAAGCCGTAAAATCCCATTGCTCCGAAACCGCCGCAGGTAATGGCTATTCCGATAATATTTCCGATAAATCCAAGCATTGTTCCCTGCCGTACCATAGAAAATATGGCGAGACCCATATAATACCCATGACCAGTAAGCACTCTTATGCCCAATATCAGGGAAGCTATGGCAATTATTCCGCATAATACCGAGGTTATGTCTATAAGCTTTCTCATTATTTTTCCCCATTGCTTTTAAATTTGCAGATATATTCATCTGCATATTTACATTGTACCACAACAGGCGAAAATTGTCAATATCTGCCTTTTCCCTCCTTAATGGTCAGGCAGGTAACTGCGATAAGATTTGGGAAAATAAGAAAAACGTTTATGATATCCGAGAGTCCGAAAAGAAAATTCAGTGAAAAAAATCCCGCCAGCCCTCCGCACAGGCAGAAGATAAGCTTGTATAATACAAAGGACTCCTTTCCTTCCGCAAGATACTCAAGGCATTTTTCTCCGTAGCAGCACCAGCCAAGCACTGCCGCCCATGCAAACAGGCATACGCATAAGCATATGAATATACCCCCGCCTCTTCCGAAACACAGCGTGAAGGCTTCGGAAAGAGTCTCCTTTCCCGAGGACAGTATGGCGAGAGCGGTGAGGGTGCAGCAGACTATGGTATCGAGAAATACCTCCAGCGCCGCCCAGGCACCCATGCTTTCGGGAGAGGAAAATCCCCCTTCGCTGTGGACAAGCACCGAGCTGCCCATTCCCGCTTCGTTTGAGAATATCCCACGCCGCAGACCCACAGATACCGCTTTTGACACTGCCCCGCCGAATATCCCGCCTGCTGCGGCTCTGAATGTAAAGGCATCGGTCAGTATCTCACGGAAAATATCCGAAAGGCTGCTTCCTGTCAGTATTATCAGTGCTATACAGCCACCTGCATAGAGCAGTCCCATTACCGGAACAAGCTTCTCGGCGGCGTTCATTGCGGCGTCGGCTGCCTTTTGGGAGGAGAATATCACAAATGCGGCGGCGGCAGAGGAAATAAGCCCTGCTGTCCATTTCGGCATAAGTCCCTGCTCGCTTACTGCTTCCGAGAGTGCGGCTGTCTGGCTCATACAGCCCATAACAAGTGCGGCGCAGAGGCAGGCGGCGGCGTATATTACCGCCAGCTTTTTTGAGCCTAACCCCTTTTCAATGTAAAGCATAGGGCCTTTGGGCTTATGGGGATATCTTTCAGCGTACTCTCCGCCCAGACGGTTTTCGGAATATGCCAGCGCCATTCCGAGAAGTGCCGATATCCACATCCAGAAAACGGCTCCCGGACCACCCGTGGTTATGGCGGCGGCACAGCCTGTGATATTTCCCGTTCCCATTGAAGCGGCAAGGGCCGACATTACCGCTCTCCCGCTGCCCTTTCCGCCGCCAAGATATTTTTTCAGTCTCAGCAGGATAGATCCGCTTTTGTATGTATGATAGATACCGCAGAGAAGTATTGCCCCTACGGTAAAAGGTCCCCAGAGAACGGCATTTATTGTTTCCATAGCTTTTCTCCCCCGGATGTTTTATTTGATTTTATGCTCTGATAAGGGGGAATATTACGCATATTTTTCGATAAGCAAAAAATATATAAATATATCGAAAAAACATTTGAAATTTATTCCGTTATATGATATAATAAAATAAGATATCGGTAAAACGAAAAAAGTTCATTTGGCGGAGGTTGCTATGGCTAAGAAAAGAAATAAGAAGAGTTCGGCAGTTAACATAATCGAGGGCGTTGTGATCGGTATTCTTATAATCCTTATCGCAGGTATGCTCTTTCTGTATTTTTCGTTCAGCGACAACGGTGCCGCTCCGAATATTTTCGGTTACACCTTCTATCACACCAAGGCGGTGAAAATGGAGCCTAAAATTCCCCAGAACACGGTCGTTATCGGTAAAACGGGCGACCTTGAAAATATCAAGGTGGGCAGCGTTGTGGTATGCAAGATAGGTGAGGACACTGTGCTTACAAGAGTTGTTCAGCTTATCAGCGAGAACGGCGAGATGTCCTATGTGGTCAAATTTGATACTGCTCCCGCCAATGATACCTTCAAGATACCCGCTGAAAATATCATCGCAAAAGCCACCAGCCAGAGCAGCATTTTCGGCTCTGTACTGAACTTTGCAACTTCTACATTCGGCATCATGCTGGTCATAATCATTCCCAGCTTTATTATAATCGTGTTCCAGGTGATAAGGATCGTTAATGTTAAGCGCACCCAGGAGGAAGCGGTTTCCCTTGACGAGCTTGACGAGATAATGACAAATGATGACGAGGACGGGCATGATTTCTTCGAGGAGCCTGCCTCCTTCTCCACTCCCGAACCTGAGCCTGAACCTGTTCCCGTTCAGGAGAAAACTGTTCTCAGCGTCGATAAGAATGGCAAGGCCGGTCTCTCCGCAGTCAGAGAAGAGGGAACTCCCCTGTTTACCTATGACGGATTTGCGGGAAATAAAAACAAGCGCCCCGAAACAAAGCAGGGCAGCTCTGTTGTCAAGCCCGTTAAAACGCCCCATACTGACAGATTTTTCTCCGAATATGCTTCCGAGGAGGAAAAAGCTCCGCTTTATGAAAACAAAGCGGAACAGCCTGCGGCAGAAGAGGAGAAAAGCGTTGATTTTATGAGCGGAGTTATCCCCCAGAGCATTGCAGAAGCTGCCGCAAAGGCAGAAATTCCTGCCGAGGAAAATTCTCCCGAGCCTGTCAAGACCTACGAGCCCAAGGCTGTAAGGGAGGATAAGATCGTGAAGGAAGCGAGAAATATCCCCGAGCAGGCGGTAATTCCCAAGGAAAAGCTTGCTCCCCCGAAAAAGAAAAACAACAGCAAGGCAATAAGCGAGCTTATGAGCATTATTGACGCAGAGGAGTCAAAGCTGAAAAAATGAGTTATATGAAAATTGCTTTGAATGAGGCATACGAGGGTATCAGAAACGGCGAGGGCGGTCCTTTCGGAGCGGTCATCGTTAAGAACGGCGAGGTCATCGGAAAGGGTCACAACCGAGTGCTTGCAGACCATGACCCCACTATGCACGGCGAGGTGGCGGCTATTCGAAACGCCTGCCGGAATATCGGCTCTCACAGCTTAAAGGGGTGTACGCTCTACACAACGGCGTATCCTTGCCCTATGTGTATGAGCGCGGCGCTGTGGGCAGGAATTGACAGGATAGTATACGGCTGCACCGTTACAGACACCGCAGATATCGGCTTCAATGACGATAATTTTTACGAAGCAATAAAGAGCGGCGAGGCTATTCCCCTTGAATGTGAGAACAGGGAGAGCTGTCTTGAGCTTTTTAAGGAATACGAGTCGTTAAGAGCGCAGAGATATTGATATCGGGTCGGCAAATTCGGAAGGAAAGTGGCTGGATCTGCCGATCATTTTACTAAAACAAAACCCGTGAGAAAGCCGAAGCCTTCTCACGGGAATTATATTTTTGCTCGTTATTTATCAAACCTGGCTGTTGTTGTCAAGGAAATCCATAACATCGTCAACAGTTGTGAATGCGAGAGAAGTGCAGGTATCTGCGCAGCCGTAGTAGATGCAAATTCTGCCTGTATCAGCGTCAACAAGGTTAGCGCAGGGGAATGTTACTGCATCTGTATCGCCGACAAGCTCATAATACTCCTGAGGGCTGAGGAGGTAGGAAGCGCCTCTCTTGAGGACCTTCCAGGGCTCGTCCTTGTCAAGGAGAGCTGCGGAGAAGCTGTAAACATAACCGTTGCAGGAGGTAAGAACGCCGTGATAGAAGATGAGCCAGCCTCTGTCTGTCTCGATGGGAATAGGACCTGCGCCCATCTTAGTGGACTCCCAGCCCTTGGAGGGACCCATTACGTGTCTGTGCTGACCCCAGAAGGTAAGGTCGGGAGACTGACTGATGAACATATCGCCGAAGGGTGTATGACCGCTGTCGGAAGGACGGCTCATCATCATGTACTTGCCGTTGATCTTTCTGGGGAACATAACGCCGTTTCTGTTGAAAGGCAGGTATGCGTTCTCAAGCTGTGTGAAGGTCTTGAAATCGTATGTATAAGCGATGCCGATAGTGGGCTTCCAGCCGTAAGCGTTGCACCAGGTAACAACGTACTTGTCCTCGAGCTTGCAGACTCTGGGGTCATAGCCGTACTGCCACTCTGCTACCTCGGGAATATCGCACTCAAAGTGGATACGCTCCTCGTTGATATCCCAGTTGATGCCGTCCTTGGAGAAGCCTGCGTGAAGCTCCATATTACGCTCTCTGTCGTCAACTCTGAAAACGCCTGCGAACTTGTAGTCGCCTGTCTCGAAGGGAACTACGGAGCTGTTGAAAATGGAGTTGGAAGGCTCTCTGTAGCCGTTAGCCTTCTTGACCATAATGTGGTCACGCTTGATGATGGGGTTAGCATTGTAGCGCCAAACTACGTCCTTGCAGCCCTCGGGCTTGTCCATCCAGGGAATGTTGGGCATCGATACACCGTTTACAACTTTTGTTTTCATAGGGTAAAACCGCCTTTCATTATAATAAAGATAAAATGGTTCAACACACGTTTTATCTGTGCTGTTCACTATATTTACTATACCAAAAATTTCTCCGTTTGTCAATGATGTTAGTTTTGCTATTTAGCGCAGTTTAATTTTGTTAAATATGCACAACAAAGTATGTTTTGAACATATTAAAACGGTCATTTGCCTGTTTGCAGTCAAATTTAAACGTTATCGAAGCTGATTTTCAATCATTTGTAAGCCCCCAAACAGACAAAGGTATATACACTTTTATCTAAAATGCACAGAAAACTCCCTTGATTTTTTACGCAAAGCTTTTATTTATTTTAAATTTAATCTAATTTAACCAAAATCAAGTTAAATTTAACCTATAAAAAAGACCTGCGCCGTCATGACGCAGGTCTCTGAAATTTGCTTTATCAGCCCATATTGGAAAGCTTGATAGACTTGGGGTCAACGTTTCCGTCATAGCCGTCATTTAAGGGTGTGCCCTTATTGTGCTTGGAAGCGTCAGCCTCGATAGCCTTAGCCATTGCCTCGATCTCGCTGAGGTCAAAGCCAAAGTTATTGTTAAGCTTGGGAGTAGGCTTGGGAGCTGCTGCAGGCTTTGCAGGTGCAGGAGCGGGAGCAGGTGCGGGCTTAGCTGCTGCAGGTGCAGGTGCGGGAGCAGGAGCGGGCTTAGCTGCTGCAGGAGCAGGAGCGGGTGCAGGTGCAGGAGCGGGCTTAGCTGCTGCGGGTGTAGGAGCAGGTGCAGGCTTTGCAGCCGCAGGTGCGGGAGCAGGTGCAGGCTTAGCAGGTGCGGGTGTGGGAGCAGGTGCAGCCATCTTTACGCCCTTAGGAGGAGTAAACTCGGGGATACCGTCCTTCTTGAGAGTATCCTGAGTATTTGTAAGGAGACCTGCTGTCTCGGTGATCTTTGCAATGCTCTCGGTAAGGCTCTGCTTGGAAATAGTTTCCAGCATTTCCTTGATGGAATTTACCTGACCCTCGATCTCTGTGATCTCGGCAAGAACAACTGCCTTCATATTATCGGCAGCACGTCTCATTTCGGAGGTCTTGCCCTCGGCGTCGCTCATCATCTTGGAGGACTTATCCTCAGCGTCGGTAAGGATCTTGGTAGCCTTTTCATCAGCGGTCTTAACGATAGTAGAAGCCTTGCTGTTAGCGTCGTCAACTACCTGATTAGCAAGCTTCTTTGCGTCCTCGTCCATCTTTCTCGCATTTTCCTTTGCGGTGGTAACGATGGTGGTAGCAGTTCTCTGAGCTTCCATAAATACGTTTGTAAGGTCCATTGCGCTGCTCTCTGCGGGAGATGCTGCGGCAGCGGCATTCTTTGCCTCGATAAGCTCGTTTTCCATATCGCTGATCTTCTTCTTCAGATCTGCGATCTCCTTGTCCTTCTCGGCAGCCTCAGCCTCGGCATTTGAGAGCTGATTCTTGAGAGACTCATTGCTTGTCTGGAGCTCGGTGATCTTAGCCTTGTCGGACTCGAGAAGCTTTTCATACTTCTCCTTATCCTCCATATTTCCGCCGCTGTTCTCAAGGAGAGCTTTCTTTTCTTCAAGCTCGTTTTCAAGCGTATATATCTTAGTATTGAGCTGATCTACGTATGCAAGTACATCCTTCTTGTCAAATCCGCCGAAGTTGACGGTTTTAAGGAATCCGTTTTCTGCCATGGTATGATACCTCCAAAAAATAAACTTAGCAGACGCAGATGCTTTACAGCGAGTATGTATGGTCTGCTGTTAATATATTTCTATTATAACACATTGTTCAAAATACAGCAACCAATTTCCGAAAAAAAATATGCATAAACTTGTCGCTTGATTTTTGGGCAGGAATTACAAATATAGTTGCCTATATTTTCCTATGGCGTACAATATACACAAATTCAGATATTTTTATGTACAATAATTGCTGCTGCGCTTTCTTATGAATTGTAATACTGTTCTCTCATTTTCTTTTTTAGCTCTTCTATCTCCATGTCCCTGGCGGATATCGTTTCATCGGCTTCGGCAAGCTTCTTTTTTGTGTAGTTTAGTTCATTTTCAAGCCCTTGGATCTTAACGTTGAGACTGTCTACAAGACGCAGTACATCTTTTTTGTCAAATCCGCCGAAATGCACTGTTTTTGGAAAGAGTGACTTATCCATTATAAAAACCTCCGTTCCTTATAGATCTTTTATATTATAACACATTGTGAATGTAATGTCAACTTTTTTCTATATGTATAATAATACCCCTCGCCTTCGGTACAAAGCCGCAAAGCGAGGGGTATCTTCAGTTTCTGAATGAGTCCAGCTCGGAAACAAGCTGCTGTTCGGCAGCAATAAGCTCATTTGTGAGCCGCTTGCTTTTCTCGTCGGCATAGTGATATTTGTCAAGATATTTGTTCAGTGTCCTGATACCCTTCTCACAGCCGTTTGTCACGAGCATTGCGGCGTCTGTATCGTCACCTGTCTGCATTGTAAGCTGAGTTTTGAGCGAGGACATTGATTTTGCCATTGCCCCCGCAGATCTTCCCTTGTCCTTTATGCGGTTGAGCTGCCTTTCAGTCTCGGCTCTGAGCCTTATATGCTCCTGCCTGCTCTGCTTGAGTATCTGTTCAAGCTCAGGGTCAGCCGCCTTGGGTATCACATCTTCAAGTGACGTGATACCCATTTTTATCCCCGCGTCACATTCCCTCAGAAGCTTTGAGGTATCGTGTTCATTTTCATATGGCATACTTAGTTTCCTCCCGATTTATTTTTGATTATTTTCCCCGCCCGTAAAAAAATTATTTATCCGAAAAGGTCATTAAAGAAATTTGACAAAAACTATTGCACATTTTTGAAAGATATGGTATAATTTACATAAATCATAAAATCACTGATACACATTTCCAAAATAATTTATAAAAGGAAGATGAATAATGATTTTTTTCGGAACTAAAAAAAATGACACCGCTCCCGTAAGCCCCTCCCCCGCTTCAGGGCTCAACCAGCCCGCAAATGCCGATGATTTCTTCAAGGATATGGGCAGAAAGCCGAAAAAGCGCGAGGTGGACGTTAATATAGAGTCCCCGGAGATCGTTGGTCTCAGAGAGGAGCCCCTCCCTCCTCCGGGCAGCTCCATTAAAAACATTGCGGAGCAAAGCACAGACGGGCTTGCCGACAAATCAGGCTTCGACGACAGCTTTATCCATGGAAATATCGTCACCGTCAACACCGAAGTTATCGACGTTGACGATGCTCTTGCAAAAGAACGTGCAGAAAAGGCACGACTTAAAGAAGAAAAGATGCTCAGCTCCCAGAACCCCGATGATTTCTTCAAGGATATTGACAGGAGAAAAAACAGGGTCAAGGCGGACATTGCAGTTCCCGAGGTAACAGGGCTGAGAGAAGCTCCCCTGCCGCCCCCGGGCAGCGCTATCAGAAACATTGCCGATGTAAGCACCGACGGGCTTATTGACAAAACAGGAATTGTCACAGAGGGTCTCGGCAATATTTCCGAAGTTGATATCGGCACAATAGACACAAGCGTCCTCAGACCCGAATAAGGAACCGCAATGAACAAGGAATGGTCCGAGCTCAACAAGACTATGCAGACGCAGCTAAAAAAGCGTGAGACTTTTTCCCGGGGTATCGATACCCTTCTTATGCTCAGAAGCGAGCTAAAAAAGGAGATATTCCGTTTCAGAGACGAGCTTTCCCGTGAGGAGCTGTGCGCCGCCCCTTTTATAAATGCCGATGGATATCACAGCAAAACTATCGCATATTCCCTGTGGCACATTTTCCGAATTGAGGACATTACCGCACACACACTTATTGCAGGGGACGAGCAGGTGTTTTTCGGGCAGGATTTCCAAAGCAGGATAAAATCCTCCATCATCACAACGGGCAATGAGCTTGTCAAGGAGGAAATAGTCAAATTTTCCGAGGCTCTTGACATTGATGAGCTGTACGCCTACATATCCGAAGTTGACCGCTCCACATCTAAGCTTCTCAGGTCACTTTCCTTTGATGATATGAAAATAAAAGTCTCAGATGAAAGGAGAAGCGTTCTTGAGAGTCTGAATGTGGTCAGCAGTTCGGAAAACGCCCGCTGGCTCATTGATTACTGGTGCGGCAAGGACAGCTGCGGACTTATTAAAATGCCCCTGTCGCGGCACCCGATAATGCACATCGAAGCCTGTCTCAGAATTGAGGATAGACTCCGAAAGCTGCGGCTCAAGGGCTGATAATATGGTATTTCAGATCTGCGTTATGCTTTTTTAAAGCAAAGCGCAGATTTTTTTATTTTTCCTATTGACATTTTTGGTCTATTGTGATAGACTATGTATAAGCGTTACGGTCTATAGCAATAGACCAAATATCAGATAGAAGGACGGTCATTAAAATGAACATATCCGACAGCGAGCAGAGATTGCTTGAGATAATCTGGGAAAACGAGCCTGTAAAATCGGGAAGGCTTGTAAGCCTTGCATTCGAAAGGCTTGGGTGGAAAAAGTCCACTGTTTACACCGTTATAAAAAAGCTTACGGACAAGCAGGCGATAAAGAGCGAAAATGCGGTCATCACTTCCCTGCGCCGGCGGGGCGATGTGCTGGGAGAGAGATCGGAGAGCCTTGTGAACAAGGTCTGCGGCGGCTCTCTGCCAATGTTTCTCACCGCATTTCTCAGCCGCGAAAAGCTTACAAAGGAAGAAGCCGAGGAGCTGAAAAGGCTCATTGACGAGCACACAGAGGAGGGCTGACAATGGAGAGCATTTTCAGAACAGTTCTCAATATGAGCATTACGGGCACATACATTGCCGCCGCGATCATGCTTATCAGGCTTTTTATGAAAAAGCTGCCTAAAAAATATTCCTATGCTTTATGGAGCATTCTGGGAATACGCCTGCTCTGCCCCTTTTCCTTTTCATCGGCGGCGAGCCTTTTTAACCTTATCCGCCCCGAGACAACGGAGAGCCGAATGACCTATATCCCCGAGGATATTTCACATTCCCCATCGCCCGCAGTGACTATCTCTATTCCCCAGGTAAACGAGGCTATAAACAATTCCCTGCCTGCGCCCGTTCCCGAATACAGCGCAGACCCTATGCAGATAATTATGTCCGTCTGCTCTGTCATATGGCTCATAGGCGTGGGGGCAATGCTTATTTATACGGCTGTATCGTTTATAAGGGTAAATCGACTTGTGAGGGACAGCGAACATCTGAGGGACAATATTTACCTCTGCGAAAATATCGGCTCGCCCTTTGTTTTCGGATATCTGAGACCGAGGATATACATTCCGGCAGGCGTTTCGGAAAAGGACACAGAATACATTGCCGCCCATGAGAACACCCACATCAGGCGGGGCGATCACTTTATCAAGCTTCTGGCAACTGCGGCGCTGAGCATACATTGGTTCAATCCAATGATTTGGCTGTCCTACAGGCTTATGTCAAGGGATATGGAGCTTTCCTGCGATGAAAGGGCAGTTAGAAGCTTTGAGGGAGACGTAAGACGGGAATACGCAAATGCACTTCTGAATATGTCTCTGCGGCAAAACAGGCTTTACGGTCTTCTGGGATTTGGGGAGACGGGTATCAAGTCAAGGATAAAGGGCGTTCTGAGCCTAAAAAAGCCTACGGTCATTGCCACAATATCCGCTGTGATACTTCTTGCAATTGCGGCGGTCTGCCTGCTCACTAATTCGGAAAATTCCGGAATTACCCTTGAAAATAATGCAGGCTCATATTCTGTAGCGGTTATAACCTACAAAGATGAAACCGAGACAAGGCTTTCCGACGGGGAATATATCCGTGAACTGATAGACAAAATAAACGGCGCAAAGCTTAAAAAGATACGGAAAAGCTCTCTGCCCGACATTGACGGCGGGATATACCTTGACTACGCTTTCAGAATGTACAAAAGCTCAGACTTCACGGGAGAATATGACAGCCTTACCGTTTGCCGCTCGGGAGATGTATTTTATGCGGTCTATGAGTCGGAGGGCAGTACGGAATATTATAAGATGTCGGAGGAAGGCTATAATGAGCTTTGCGGATTGCTCTCAGATGCACCGGTGAATGAGGAGCTTGAACAGCAGCTTGAACAAGAGACTGAACGGCAGCGTGAACTGGAGCTTGAACAGCAGCTTGAACGAGAGACTGAACGGCAGCGCGAACTGGAGCTTGAACAGCAGCTTGAACGAGAGATTAAACGGCAGCGTGAACTGGAGCTTGAACGGGAGCTTGAGTTCTGTTTAAGCTACCTCACCGATTACTGGAACGACTTTATGAAGATAGGTGATTTTGCTCCCGAGAAATACATCTCCGACCCCGATATGCTTATGTATGCCAATGCGAAAAAGAAAGCCAATGAGGATACTTTAGGCAATGGAGTAAAATCGCTTGAAGCAAAAAGCAGCATTGGAAAAGTCCTGAGCGGCATTACCGACGAGGGCAGAATATGGCTTTCATTTACCTACAACATTGAGCTTAACCTTGAGGACGGGACCACAGACAATGAACACTATAACGGCTACAAGGCATATTTCGAGCTCGAAGGCTCGGGAGACTATATGAAAGTTTACCGTCAATATGATATGTGGGGTGCGTGGCTTGAAGAACTGGGAATTGAAGGGACATATGATGAACCTTCCGACCTGCAGTATGTTGATATTGTCAAGGCAAGAGAGAGCATAAAATATCCCGAATATTGGCGCAGTCACAGCGAGGATTATCCTATATATCACAGGGTAACGGGAGGCTATTCCCCCGACCCGGAGGACAACAGAACGGTCAATGTCTTTCTTATGATACCTGCCGAATGGGAAATGGGGCACAGCACCGCTTCATTAAACGGCGGAAAGGTTTTTGAGATAGGCGTTCCCTATCCCGTAAGCGAAGGAATCGACCCCGAGGATTTCAAGACAGATATAGCTCACGGCTATGAGATAACTGTGAATGAAGAAAAATTCGGCGGTGAGGATGACCCGTTTGAATATTTTATCTCCACCTCCACTCCCGATAAATATTCACCCGATGGCAGCTATGATGCTTATGACTATGTTGTAAGAAGCGGGGATTATTACATATTTCTCAGCTTCATTTCCGATGCGGGAACGAGCGGGGAGACAATATATAAGCTGCTCAGCTCGCTAACCATAACCGAAAATACATAACACAAAGCTCCCCCTGTCAAATTGACAGAGGGAGCAAGCTTTTAATTTTTATCAGTTTTCAGCGTCCTGAAGGGCGTCGTAGCCATTCTCGCCGGTTCTTACTCTTACAACGTCCTCAACATCGTAAACGAATATCTTTCCGTCTCCGATATGACCGCTGTAGAGAGCCTTTCTTGCGGCTTCAACGACTGTTTCAACAGGAACCTTGCAGATAACAACTTCGACCTTTATCTTAGGCAGGAGCGTGGTCTCGATGGGAACACCGCGATACATTTCGCCTGCACCCTTCTGAGTGCCGCAGCCAAGGATATTTGTAACCGTGAAGCCTGTTACGCCGATATCGCTGAGAGCATTCTTGAGATCGTCAAACTTGCCCTGCTTGCAGACGATGGAGACCTTGGTGTACTTGTTCTTTGCGTTGGGGTCTCTCTCGATATGAGGACGGTTCTCAACAACGGGAACTGCTGCCGCAACGGGAGCAGGCTCCTCAACTGTGGACTTGCCTGTGAAGATAGAGATGGAAGAATTTGCGGGCATAAAGTCTGCATATGCGGAAGGAAGACCGTGCTCTGTGATATCGAGACCTCTTGTCTCCTCCTCTGCGGAAGCTCTGAGACCGATAGTTGACTTGATGATAACGAATGTGATAGTGATGGTGATCGCTGTCCATACAGCAACTGTTACAACGCCAAGAGCCTGAGTGCCGAGAAGTCCAAATCCGCCGCCGTAGAACAGACCGTTCATTGTGCATTCGGGAGCTGTTTCTGTTGCGAAAAGACCAACTGCAAGAGTACCCCAGATACCGTTCATCATATGTACTGCAACTGCACCAACGGGGTCATCGATGTAGAGAACGTGGTCAAGGAGCCATACGCCGAATACTACTAAGAGTCCGGAAACAACGCCCACCATTGCTGCGCCGAAGCAGTCCATTACATCACAGCCTGCTGTGATACCAACGAGACCTGCAAGGGAAGCGTTAAGGCACATCGAAACATCGGGCTTGCCGTATTTTACCCATGTGAATATCATACATACGACCGTTGCAACTGCGGGAGCTACCGTTGTTGTAAGGAAGATGGAGCCGAGCTGAGGACCTGTGGTTGCTGCTGCGCCGTTGAAGCCGTACCAGCCGAACCAGAGGATAAAGCAGCCGAGAGCGCCTATTGTAAGTGAGTGACCGGGGATAGCGTTTACCTTTGTTACCTTGCCGTCCTTGTCCTTGACAAATTTGCCGATTCTGGGACCAAGAATCTTTGCGCCGATGAGAGCGGAGATACCGCCTACCATATGGATAGCGCAGGAGCCTGCGAAATCGTGGAAGCCCATCTGAGCGAGCCAGCCGCCGCCCCATATCCAGTGTGCTTCAATTGGATAGATAAGACCGCTGATAACTCCGGAGTAGATGCAGTAGGAAAGGAACTTAGTTCTTTCAGCCATTGCACCCGAAACGATAGTCGCTGTGGTCGCACAGAATACAAGGTTGAAAACGAAATTGGACCAGTCGAAATTCTCATAGCTTGTGAAAATATCGAAGCCGGGCTTTCCGATAAGTCCCATATAGTCCTCACCGAGGAGAAGGCTGAAGCCTATCAGAATGAACATCACAGTACCGATACAGAAATCCATCAGGTTTTTCATTATGATGTTTCCTGCGTTCTTGGCTCTTGTGAAGCCCGTTTCTACCATTGCGAAGCCTGCCTGCATAAAGAATACCAGTGCAGCGCCGATGAGGAACCAGATACCGAACACTTCGCCCAGAACGGACTCCTGAACGGTCATAAGTTCTTCTGTCATATAAATCACCCTCCATTTTTTAAAACAAAAACGGCAATATAAAAAATGCAATTCCCTGAAAATATTCTTGCATTTTTTACAGCGCCGTTGCTGTTTTTTCTATGGTTTTATTATACAACGCAATTTGCCGTTTGTCAAGAGTTTTTTGAAAATTTATGCAATAAATCATATTTATTCCTGCATTTTATATCCAATATTATTGCATTTACACACTTTTATGATAAATTATGAATTTTGTATTTTGATAAATTGCATATTTTAGGGTAGTATCCTGCAAATTCGGGCAAATACGGGCGATATCATTCTATATGCAAGTAAAACAAAACTGCCTTGCATTTTCAACAAGGCTGTTTATCATACATATTTAAATGGTTTTTCGTCAGATCTCAGTATTGTCAATTGTCAGCCAATGCAATATCCTTAATGACCTCCCCCGCAATGATAAGCCCCACCACCGAGGGCACAAAAGCTATAGACCCGGGGATCATTCTCTTTTTGCAGTCCTCTTCCTCGCAGTCGGAGGTGCCGTTCGGAACAATAGGCGTTTCCCTTGAATAGACCACCTTGAGATGCTTTATCCCCCTGCGCCGCAGCTCGTATCTCATGACCTTTGCAAGAGGGCATACGGAGGTCTTGTAAATATCCGCCACCTCAAAAGCGGTGGGGTCAAGCTTGTTGCCTGCCCCCATGGAGCTGATAATGGGGGTGCCGCACCTGTCCGCATTCATTACAAGCTCAATTTTCCCCGAAACGGTGTCAATGGCGTCCACCACATAGTCATACTCCGTAAAATCAAATTCGCCTGCGGTCTCGGGAGTGTAGAAAACAGGGTGCTTCACCACCTTGCAATCGGGTGCAATATCCATGATACGCGCCGCAGCAGCGTCGGTCTTGAGCATACCCACAGTGCTTTGCAGAGCAATTATCTGCCTGTTGAGATTTGTAAGGCTCACCCTGTCGCTGTCAATAAGGTCAATGGCGCCCACGCCGCTTCGCGCAAGGGCTTCAACCACATATCCGCCCACGCCGCCTACGCCGAACACCGCAACACGTGCATTTTTAAGTCTTTCCATAGCCTCGCCGCCCAGAAGCAGCTCGGTTCTTGAAAATTCATTAAGCAATTTTAACGCTCCCTTTTCATTTACTTAAATAATAGTATATCATTCTTTTCGGAAATTTGTCAATATTATATACTGCCCTCTCGCATTTTATAAAAGAATATACGATACATATGCCTTTTCAATCAGCAATATGCACAAAAGCAATGTATAAATAATAACTTTTATAACAAATATTTGTATTGCGTTTAAAATTTATTAAAAAGGCTCTTGACAAAAAGGAATAAATAGGTTAGAATAAGGGAAAGCAGAAGTTATACCCTTTTGCTGTCAATGTGTTTTTTCACGGGGGCAATGCTATGACAGCTGAACGCAGCGAAAATAACGATAATCTGTGTGATGTGCTGTCCGAACGCTCCGACGAGGAGCTGGCAATGCTCTGCCGGGAAAACAAGCTTTATGTTTCCGGCTACAGTGAGCTTATCTACCGTTTTTTTCCAATGATAAAGAGCAAAGCGGCGGCTATCTGTCCCGACCCTTCCGCCTATGACGATCTCATTCAGGAGGGTATGCTCGGGCTGCTGAGCGCAGTCAGAGGATATAAGGACGATAAAAGCTCAAAATTCTCGTCCTTCGCATATTCCTGCATTGTGAACCGCATGAAAACTGCGGCTGCAAAGCTCAGGGGTCAGCAGTTTGCAGAGGACAGCAGCGATAACGAAGAACCCGCAAGCACTCTCACTCCCGAAAGCATTATAATTCAGAGGGAAATTCTGAAAGAGCTTGAAAACACATTATCCCCTATGGAAAGGCGCTGCTTTCTGCTTCACCTCTCAGGGCTTACTTTTGAGGAGATCGGAGCAAGGCTCGGCATTCCGGAAAAATCCGCTAAAAATGCCGCCGGAAGAGCGAGTGCAAAGCTTAGAGGGAAACTCGTCGGCAACGACGGATAATTTACGTGCATATGAGCAATGCTCATCTGTATATATGCGGCCAAGTAGCTTAATCATTTAGAGCGTTGTTTATCAAAGGTGTCGGTGCGAGTCCGTCCTCAGGTCCAATCAAAATTTATTTAAGCGAGGGAAATTAAAATGTACGAAGACAAGACATTAGTATGCAAGGAATGCGGCCAGGAGTTCGTATTCACTGCAGGCGAGCAGGAATTTTACGCTGAAAAGGGCTTTGAGAACGAGCCTCAGAGATGTAAGAGCTGCCGCAGCGCACGCAAGAACGGCGCCAAGGGTGAGAGAGAAATGTTTGAGGCTACCTGCGCTTCCTGCGGCGGAGTAGCAAGAGTTCCTTTCAGACCCAGAGAGGACCGTCCCGTTTACTGCAGCGAGTGCTTCGCTAAGATGAAGGAAGAATAATTCCGAGGGGCTTTATTTATGAGTCATACCCGGTCTGTCACCATGCGGCGGCAGATCGGGTTTTTATTTTGCCGCATTGCAGGATATATCTGCGTATAAAATTTTTAAAAATTTATTTTCTTGCAACATAAGCGTTTTTCTTGACTTTCGGCGGAAATTATGATAAAATAAAATAAAGTATGTATTTATTGGGAGAGATCATTCATGCCGCCTGAAAACAGTGCCGGACAAAGCCCTGCAAGGAATTATCAGCTGGATTTTCTGAAGCTGATCTTTACTTTTTTTGTATTTTTAGGTCATGCAGGTACTTTTTTTGCAAACCCGGGTACAAGAATACCTTTTGATATATCGTGGACATCTTTGGGATATGTAAGCGTTCATTCGTTTTTTGTTATCTCGGGACTCCTTATGATAAATTCCCTGTCAAAGCTGAAAACGCAGCCCGATAAAGCGGGTGAGACCGCGCTTAACTTTGTGGTACGCAAGTATAAGGCAATTGCACTGCCTTATATCGTCGTGCTCATTATCAATATTTTCGTGTACTTTAACGTAAACGGCTCTGCGGCAGGGCTCAAAAAGCTCCCCCACCTGCTTCCCGAGATCTTCTGCCTCTCCCAGAGCGGCACGAACATTGCAATGATAAACGGACATACCTGGTATATTTCGGCAATGCTCGTTGCATTGCTGCCCCTCGCATATCTTTATCTCAGAAACAACGACCTTTACATCAATATCCTTGCGCCCTTCGGCGGACTGCTGCTGCTCGGATTTATGCTTTCCTCCGAATACACCAATTCCCGTCACTATCTCAGTCAGTATGAATACTGCGGATTTATACTCGGCGGCGTGCTCAGAGCCGCCTGCGGGATACTCTTGAGCGGAGTGGCCTGGATCATCTGCAAAAAGCTTATCGCAGGAGTAAAAACAAAAGAGAGCCGCATACTGCTCACCATTATTGAGGCGGTCCTTTATCTTCTGTTCTTCGGCATCTGGTTTTATGCAGACCGCGACACAAAGTATTCATATATCGCTATGATGATAATCCCCATTATTATAGCAATAGTTTTCAGCCAAAAAAGCTATTTTTCAGAAATTTTCCAAAACAGGATATTCCGTTTCTGCGGCTCGCTGTCACTTGCTGTCTATCTGAACCAGTGGTGCGCAGAGATCCTTATTATGGAGTATTTCCCCGGAAAAAGCTTTAAGATGAGTTTACTTCTTATGGCAGGGATCACCGCTGCAAGCTGCTGCATTTACTATGCCGCTATCCATTTGCTCAGGCTTCTCTGGAACAAAAAGCTGAAAAAGCTCTTTGCAGATAAGCTCACTGAAAATGACAATTAAATTTTCCGGCATTTTTGAAATATGACAGTTAAAAACGGACTTTCGGTTTTATAATCTATTGACATTGAGAAAAAAATATCATATAATAAACTTGTACAGGTGTCTCCCGAGGTATAGGCTATCAAGTGTGAAAGGCGGTGCTTCAAGTGAAAAAACGGTATCTTGTTCTGACTGTAATAACGCTCATATCAATGCTTTTCCTTTTCACAGGCTGTGCCGACTCCAACGATGTCTCTGCCGCAGAAGCAGGCAATGCGGAGCTTTCCAAGGACGAGCTTGTCTCCAAGGTGGACAATCTCGAAAGCCAGCTTGCCGAGCTTCAGACCGAAGCCGCCCCCACCCTTATCCCCAAGTCAAAGCTTGATTATCTGAACGGCTCCGACCTCCCCGAGGTCAGCGCAGCAGTAAGCGCCAAGGAAAACGCTATGGTGGACCTTCCCAAGACCATAACCATAAAGGGCGTGGAATATTCCACCTCCCTCACCTCCCTCACTCTTAACAATATGGGGCTTACCAACGAGGATATCGCTGACCTGAAATATATGCTGAACCTCACCGAGCTTCACATCTATCAGAACAACATCAGCGACCTTACCCCCATAATGGGTCTTACAAATCTCCAGACCCTTTCCCTTTTCAAGAACAATATTTCCGACCTTACGCCAATTTCAGGGCTTACAAATCTCCGCACTCTCTATCTGAGAGATAACGAGATCAAGGATATCTCGCCTCTGAAAAATCTGGTAAATCTTACCAATCTGGATCTTTCCGACAACGAAATAACGGACATTTCCCCTCTCGAAGGCATGAAGGGTATGAAGCTCCTCAAATTAAATGACAACAAGATAAGCGATATATCCCCTCTTGAGGGCATGGTGATGATGGACCGTCTCCATTTACAGAATAATTCCATCACCGATATTTTCCCTCTGTGGCGTATGAGCGCTGTCACCGAAATATACATAAACGGCAATCAGATAACCGACATCACTCCCCTGGCGGAGCTTAAAACTCTGGGCTGGCTCAAGCTTTCGGACAATCCCCTCACCGACCTCAGCCCCGTTTACGAGCTGGACAGCCTGAAAAAGCTTTATATAATCAATATCGATCTCAAGCGCACATCGGACTTCAACGAGCTTGAATATCTTGAAACACATCTTCCCGACTGCGTTATTGTGACAAATTAAAAAAATGTGACTCTGCCGTCTTAACAGAGTCACTTGATTTTTTTCAAAATCGCTTGATTTTTTCCGAAAGGACGTTATTTTATGGAAACCATTACCGTGAATGCCTCCGAAAAATACGATGTTATCATCGGCGGCGGACTGCTGAAAAACTGCGGTGAATACGTAAGAAAGGTCACAAAGGCTGAAAAGATAGCCCTCATCTCCGACGACAACGTAAGCGGGATATATTCGGACAGGGTGAAAAAGTCCCTGAGTGAAGCGGGATTTGACGTTTGCAGCTTCATATTCCCCCACGGCGAGGCTTCAAAATGCTCCGACACATTAAATAAAATTTACAGCTTCCTGGCAGCCAACCATTTCACAAGAACAGACTGCATCATAGCTCTGGGCGGCGGCGTTACGGGAGATATGGCAGGCTACGCTTCGGCGACCTATCTCAGAGGAATGGATTTCGTCCAGCTCCCAACCTCTCTCCTTGCCCAGGTGGATTCCTCTGTAGGCGGAAAGACCGCCATCGACATTCCCGAGGGAAAAAATCTTGTGGGTGCATTCAAGCAGCCAAAGCTTGTTCTGTGCGACACCGAAGCCCTCAGGACCCTCCCCCGTGATTTCCTCATTGACGGAATGGGCGAGGTAGTTAAATACGCAATGATAAGATCTGCCCCCCTTTTCGATATCCTTATGAGCCGCGATATCGACAGCATATGGGAGGTAATGGAGGATATCATCGCCCGCTGCGTTGCCATAAAGCGTGACGTTGTTGAGGCGGACGAGTTTGACAAGGGCGAGAGAATGCTCCTTAATTTCGGTCACACCCTCGGTCACTCCATCGAGCAGTATTACCATTACACAGGAATTTCCCACGGCAGAGCGGTGGCAAAGGGAATGGAAATGATAACACGGCTTGCCGAGAGCAAAAATATGTGCAGAAGCGGTCTTACGGACGAGCTTATGACCGCGCTCGGAAAATACTGCCTTGACATCACCGTTGAACCCGAGGCAAAGGACCTCGGCGGTGCCTGCCTTAACGATAAAAAAAGAGCGGGCAGCAGTATCAGTGTTATAATATGCTCTGATATCGGCGTTTCCTCCGCCGTAAAAATGACAGTTGACGCTTTTGAAAGCTTCTTAAAATAAATTTTTCTTGAAAGTTGGTCTTGTATGGACGTTAAGATCTACCCCTCAAAGCTTATCGGAACGGTAAGCGCCCCCTCCTCGAAAAGCTATTCCCACCGAATGATAATCGCCGCCGCCCTTGCGGACGGAGTTTCGGAGATATCAAACGTTACCGACTCCAATGACATAACGGTCACATCTCAGGCAATGGAGGCTCTCGGCGCAAACGTGCTCGCCGACAGCGGCACATACACCGTAAGGGGCATTAAAGCTCCCGCCGAAAAAGCAGAGATCGACTGCGGCGAAAGCGGCTCCACTCTAAGATTTATCATTCCCGTTGCGGCTGCTCTGGGAACAACAGCCACCTTAAACGGTCACGCCAAGCTCCCTCAGAGACCCATAACCCCCTACACAAGGGAATTTCCTTCAAAGGGCGTTACCTTTGAGCCGCAGAGCGGTCTGCCCATTACCCTGACGGGAAAGCTCAGAGCAGGCGAATATGACCTTGAAGGCGACGTTTCCTCACAGTTTATAACAGGTCTTATGCTGGCGCTGCCTTTGTGCGATGAGGACTCGGTGATAAAGCTCACCTCCCCCCTCCAGTCAAAGCCCTATGCGGATATGACTATAGCGGCGCTGAAAAAATTCGGCATTGACATCAGAGAGATGTCTATGAACGGTCTGCCCATTTATCTTATCAAGGGCGGTCAGAAATACAAGCCCTGCCGCACAGCCGTTGAGGGCGATTATTCTCAGGCGGCGTTCTTCTTTGCCGCAAACGCTCTCGGCTCGGAGGTAAAGGTAACAAACCTTGACCCCCATTCCGTTCAGGGCGACAAGGCGATACTTGATATTATCGCTTCCTGCGGTGCGGATATGGCTCCTTTTACCGTTGATGTTGCCGATATACCCGACCTCGTTCCCATTCTTGCGGTCTTAGGCTCATTCACAAAGGGACAGTCAAAGATCGTTAATGCCGCCCGCTTGAAAATTAAAGAAAGCGACCGTCTTACCTGCGTGGCAAATGCCCTTAACGCCATCGGCGGCAAGGTAACAGCAGGAGACGATTTCCTCACAATGGAGCATATCGATACATTCACAGGCGGCGAGGTTGATTCCTGCCGGGATCATCGTATAGTAATGGCAGCCGCCATTGCCGCTACATCCTCAGATGCCCCCGTTATCATTCACGGTGCGGAGAATGTTAATAAAAGCTATCCCCGATTTTTTGATGACTTCAAGTCGCTCGGCGGACAGTTTGAAATATTGTAAGCCTTTTTAAATGGAAGGAGAAACCTACCGATGTCCTCATTCTGGAACCACAATATAAGCATTTCCCTTTTCGGGGAATCCCACGGTCCCGCTATAGGCGTGACTATTGACAATCTTCCCCCCGGGGAATATATCGACTTAGAGCAGCTCAAGGAGTTTATGGCACGACGCGCGCCCCGCAACGACGCTACCTCCACCCACCGCAGGGAAGCGGATATGCCCAGCATTATGTCGGGTATGCTCAACAACCGTACCACGGGCACTCCCCTTATGGCGCTCATTCAGAATACCGACCAGCATTCAAATGACTATAAAAACGTGTCCCATCTTGCCCGCCCGGGTCACGCCGATTATACGGGCGCAGTCCGCTATCGGGGCTTCAATGATGTAAGAGGCGGCGGTCATTTCTCGGGCAGACTTACCGCTCCCATCGTATTCGCAGGAGCAGTCTGCGGTCAGATCCTTGAGCGCAGGAGCATTTACACAGGCGCTCACATCGCTCAGATACACAATATCAAGGATACCATGTTCGACCCCTGCAACATCGACAGGGAGACAATTATCAATATCCGTCACAAAAAGATACCCGTTATCAATGATAAAAAAGGTACCGCTATGTACAACGACATCGCCAAGGCAAGAGAATGTCTCGACAGCGTGGGCGGTATCGTTGAATGTGCCATTACAAACGTGCCTGCGGGCATAGGCTCCCCTATGTTCGAGGGACTTGAAAACACCATCGCACAGCTGGTTTTCGGCATTCCTGCGGTAAAGGGCATTGAATTCGGCGCAGGCTTCAACGCCGTAAAAATGCTGGGAAGCCAGAATAACGATGACTTCTATGTTGACGACCACGGTCACGTCAAGACCAAGACCAACAATCACGGCGGTATTCTCGGAGGAATTTCCAGCGGTATGCCCATAATTTTCAGAGTGGCATTCAAGCCCACTCCCTCCATCGCCCAGCCCCAGGACACCATCGATTACTCAAATCTCACCAATTCCACCATCGAGATCAAGGGCAGACACGACCCCTGCGTTGTGCTGAGAGCAGTGCCCGTAGTGGAGGCGGCAGCCAATATCGCAATACTTTCGCATATGCTGGATTACCCCAACTTCTGAAAGGGTAAGGATAGCACAGAGGAAAAAGGAGAAAAGGAAAATGTCGGGTCAGCAGATGACAAGCCCGGAGCTTAACTCCGTTCACAGCGTTAAAATTCTGCTGTGCTATATTTTAGAAAAGCTTAACCGCCCCGTCACCGAGGAGCAGCTGAGACTCATCTCGGAGGACAGCGGCGTAATAAACTATTTTTACTATTCCGACGCCCTTTCGGAGCTTATCCGGAACGGCTCTGTCATTTCGGATAAGGGCAGCATAAGCCTTACCGAAAAGGGCAGGCTGGGCTCGGAATACTTTAACCGCTACATTCCCCTTGTTTTCAGAAAAAAGCTTCTGAAAGCCGCATTGGGTTTCTTTATCCGCGAACAGAACGAGGATATGTGCTCCTGCGCCGTTTCCGAGGCTGAGGACGGCTGCATGGTAAGCTTTGCGCTCTCCGACGGGGGCAGAGAGCTTATAAATATGAGCTTTTTTGCACCGGATACAGCTCAGGGCGAGCTTATTGCGGAAAGGATAAGGTCAAATCCCGGGGGAGCTTACAAAAAGATACTGGGCTTTCTTCTCGATAACTCCGAGGAAGAAATAGACGTTGAAAAATACCTTTGATGAAAGGAAGATCACTATGACTGTCAGCGAAAGCACACTTGAAAGGCTCTATGGCGCAAACGCTGTTTCTATGCAGAAAAGCAGATATGAAGCTGCAATGAAAAGCTTTGAGGAGATCTACGGCAAGCAGGATAATATCAGGCTCTTTTCCGCTCCCGGAAGGACCGAGGTAGGCGGAAACCACACCGACCATAACCGCGGCTGCGTTATGGCTGCGGCTGTGGGACTTGACGTTATCGCCGTTGTTTCGCCCTGCGAGGGAAACGTTGTTTCGGTAAAATCAGAGGGCTTCCCCGAGGACGTGGTTGACATCTCCGACCTTTCCGTAAAGGAAAACGAGAAAAATTCCTCCGCTTCCCTTATCAGAGGTGTTGCGGCAGGCTTTAAGAACGCAGGTCTCAAGGTCTGCGGCTTCAAGGCTTATACTACGTCAAATGTGCTCAAGGGCAGCGGTCTTTCCTCTTCGGCGGCGTTTGAAGTCCTTATCGGCACCATATTCTCATATCTCTGCAATGAGGGCAGCGTTTCTGCGGTAAAGATCGCACAGATCGCACAGTATGCGGAGAATGTTTACTTCGGCAAGCCCTCGGGTCTTATGGACCAGATGGCTTCCTCGGTAGGCGGATTTATCACCATTGATTTCAAGGACACCGAAGATCCCGTTATCGATTCGATCTCCTATGATTTTGCCTCATCGGGCTACACCCTCTGCATCGTGGACACAAAGGGAAACCACGCCGACCTCACTCCCGAATATGCAGCAATACCTGTAGAAATGAGATCCGTGGCAAAATTCTTCGGAAAGTCCGAGCTTCGCGATATCACAAAGGAGCAGCTCCTTGAAAATATCGCCGAGGTCCGCAGGGAATGCGGCGACAGAGCTGTGGCAAGAGCATTCCACTTCTTTGACGATAACGAGAGGGTGGGAAAAGAAGCGGAGGCGCTCAGAAACGGCGATATCGATGGATTTCTGAAGCTTGTGAGCGAAAGCGGAAACAGCTCCTTCAAATATCTTCAGAATGTTTTTGCCGTTAAAAATCCCTCGGAGCAGGGACTTGTTATGGGTCTGTACATTTCCGAAGATCTGCTTCGGGGCAGAGGCGCTGTGAGAGTTCACGGCGGCGGCTTTGCAGGCACTATCCAGGCATTCGTTCCCCATGACCTGCTTGATACATATTCCGAAGCTATGGAAAAGGTTTTCGGAAAGGGAAGCTGCTATAAGCTGTATATCCGTCCTGTGGGCGGAACAGAGATAAAGTAAAAAAAATGCGGTCTGCGTTTCAACCGAAAGCAGACCGCTTCATTTTTTTCGTTCAAGCAATACAATAAAATAATGCGCTAATACTAATTCTCAATCAACCTATAGACGGACTAATTGGTGGAGCAATAATTATCAGTCCACCGAATATGTCACTCTCAGCAGCTCCTCCACCGATGTAATGCCCATGCTTACAAGCTCTGCGGCGCTTTCTTTGAGGGGCTTCATTCCCTGAACGTTCTTGGCATACTCCTCGATCTCCTCTCTCGGAGCGTTATCGGTTATCATACGGCGTATCTCGCTGTCAACCGTTATCATTTCGTGAATGGACGTCCTGCCCTTGTAGCCCGAGTTGTTGCACTGGCTGCAGCCGCGGCTCCTGCGTATTTTGAGGACTTCTCTGCCGCCCAGCGCCGCAAGCTCCTCCTTGGTGGGAGTGTCATAATAGCCGCAGTTGGGGCATATCCTGCGTACAAGCCGCTGTGCCACCACGCCCACCAGGGTCGCGGATATCATATACTCGGGGATACCCATTTCCCTGAGCCTGATAATTGAAGATACAGCGTCGCCGGTGTGCAGAGTGGACAGCACAAGATGACCCGAGACAGCCGCCCTTACGGATATCTGAGCAGTCTCCTCGTCACGTGTCTCGCCCAGCATAATAATGTCGGGGTCCTGTCTCAGAAGCGCTCTCAGACCCTTTTCAAAGGTAAGCCCCGCCTGATTATTCACCTGCATCTGGTTAACTCTGGGGATAGCCCTTTCCACAGGGTCCTCGATGGTGGAAATGTTCACCTGCTGCTTGGCAAGGTGCTCGAGAGCCATATAAAGAGTTGTGGTCTTACCCGAACCCGAGGGACCTGTTATGTATATCATGCCCCCGGGAGAGCGGAGCATTTCAAGGAATTTCTCGCTGTTCTCATCGGACATCCCGAATCGTCCGCTGGTGTCGGAAACAACTTCGTTGGAGAGAAATCTCAGCGCCGCCTTTTCACCGAAAACAGTAGGTATCACCGAAACGCGGACATTCATCACATATCCCTCGATAACTGTCTTGAAATGGCCCTCCTGAGGAAGCCGCTTTTCGGCAATGTCAAGGTTAGCCATAATTTTTAGCCTTGAGATAAGAGCGGCGTGAACGGCGGCGGATATATCCACATAGTCAAGCACCACCCCATCAATTCTCATACGCACCGAGGTGCTGTTTTCAAAAGGCTCGATGTGAACATCGCTTGCCCCCGAGGAGCATGCCTTCACAAGCAGGCTGTTTATGAGCTTGACAACGGGAACATCGCTGTCGGTCTCGAAGTCCTCAAATACTCCCTTGGGCGGAATGTAGGAGGCGTCGGGAAGAGTGTCGGCAGCCATAGCCGCAGAGCGGGCGTTCACATCGGTATAATTGTAGTCAATGGCTCTTTTTATCTGGTCGGACTCCGCAAGGACGATCTCCAGCTGAGCGCCCGTTATCTGGCGGATATCCTCGATCGCGTAAAGGTTCAAGGGGTCGCTGACAGCCACAATAAGCCTGCCCCCCGCAGTGTCGATGACGAGAGCGCAGTATTTTTCCGCAAGCTGTCTCGGAAGCTTGCCAACCACCTTGGGGTTGACCTTTGTTGCGTCAAGATCGATGACCTTGCAGCCAAGCTTTTTTCCCATAGCGTCAAGTATCTGCCCCTCGGTAACGAAGCCCATATCAAGCAGAACTGTTCCCAGACGGCGTTTGCCGTCCTTTTTCTGTTCCGCAAGAGCCTGAGAAAGCTCTTCATCTGTAATATAGCCGTATTCCTTCAGGACCTCGCCTATGGGGATAATTTTGCTCATTTTACGGCACTCCCTTTTTGAAAAAAATTGATTTATTTTTATTATAATTTATTTTTGTACAAATTTCAATATGCAGATACAAATTTTATGAGATAGTCAAAATGTTTTTGCAAAAATGTGTAAAATAAACCGAACTTTATATAAGGGTATTGACGATTTATAGGGAATGTGGTAAAATTATAGTCAGAAAATTTTGATATGAGTAACCGTTGCACGGGAATGCTTACGGTCGGAAAGGAGCTTTTATGCCTACCTATAAATACAAGGCTGCCGCACTGAGCGGCAGAGCTGTAAACGGCAGGCGTGAAGCCGCCGATGAAAGCAAGCTGAGAGCTGCTCTCAGAGATGAACAGCTTTTTCTTGTAAACTGTACGGAAGTTAACGAAAAGCATTCGTCAAAGCAGCTGACCTCGGCGGAGCTTATCGATTTCTGCCGTCAGACAGGCTCAATGCTCTCCGCAGGGCTTACTCTCACTACCGTCCTCGGCATAATGCTGAAAGAGGAAATGAGCGACAATATGCAGCTTGCGGTAAAAAGCGTCTACCGCAGCATAAAGCTGGGCGCTCCGCTGTCGGAGGCAATGGCATACACAGGCGGCGCATTTCCGAAGGCTGCCTGCCGTATGATAGCCGCCGCCGAGGAAAACGGAACTGTTCCCGACGCCTGCATACGGCTTGCGGAGCATTATGAAAAGGACGAAAAAAGCAGATACGGCTTCAAGAGCCGGCTTGCATTTCCTCTGGCTCTTCTCGGACTGCTCGTGCTGCTGCTTTTCGCGGCTCTGATATTTGTCATACCCGTGTTTGCCGAAATTTACGGCGGAGAGGAGCTTCCGCCCTTTACGGCGTTCCTGCGGCGCTTAAATGTCTTTCTGACTGACAAATGGCTGTACGCCCTGCTTATCATAGGAGCTTTGGCGGCTGTCATCAGGCTTACACTGGCTATCCCCTCGGTGGAGATGTACATTTCAAAGCGGCTTGTGACAATGAAAAGAGCAGGCAGGCTTTTCAGGGTCATCTACACATCGCGCTTCTGCCGCACCTTTTCGGCTATGTACAGCGGAGGTCTGTCGGTCATATCCGCCTGCGCCGCCGCGGGTGAGGATATCGGCAGCGTGTATATGGAAAAACAGGTGGACGAAGCGATAAAGGCTATGCGAAGGGGAAGCACCGTCCGTGCGGCATTTGAAAGCGCTGACGGCTTTGACGGAAGACTGAGATCTGCCGTACTTGCGGGCGAGGAGTCGGGCAAGCTGGGAGAGATGCTTTCTGCGGCGGCTGAAGCTCTGGAACAGGAATCGGAACGGGCTGTAAAGCAGCTTTCCGAATTTGCGGAGCGTGTGATATTCGGTTCGGCGGCTTTTCTGACGCTGCTGATATTTGCAGTTATCATGCTCCCCGTTTACGAGCTTTATCTTGCAATCTGACCTATAAAAGGAATGTGCGTTTATATGGATATATCTGTTTATTTTTCTCCCGGGGGGATACGTATCGCAATGGGCAGCTTTTCAAAGGGCACCATAGTCCTTAAACGGCTCATTACCGTTCCCACCGAGCGCGACGCCATTATCGGCGGAGTTATCACCAATGACAGAGCCTTGAAAAAAGCCCTTGCCGATACCTGGAAGCATAATATGCTCCCAAAAAAGAATATAAGGCTCACGGTGGACGGAGGAGCAGTTCTCTTAAAGCCCATGACAGTGCCGATCACCGGCGAAAAAAATCTTGAGAGCATTATCAGGGGCGAATTTTCCGATGTGGAAAATGCCGATGACCTGCTTATCGACTATGCTGTGGACGAGCCTGCTTTAAAGGACGGAGGAGCTTCGGTTTTCGCCTTTGCCGCAGGACGGGAGTTCATCGGCAGCTATGTGGACCTCTTTTCCGAAATAAAATGCGGGATAAAGTCCATAAACACCGCTCAGAACTGCTGTATCAGCTATATGAAATTCACGGGGGCGGCAGATGGCAGGACCTGTATACTTGCCAGCGCCGACGGTAACGTTCTTCTGCTTCTGCTTTTCGTAAACGGGAAATACAGCTTCTCAAGCAGAGTGAGGCTTTTTTCCGAAAGCGGCACACGGGAATATGCGGAGGAGATCTGTGCGGCTGTTTCGTCAATGATACAGTTTCATAAGGCTCAGAGATACGGTACGGAGCTTCGGGACATATTCTTCTGCGGTCTCGGCGAGGACCATGCCGAGGTGTTTCACGCCGCAGAGTCAGCCTTTGAAAGCCTGAAAATATCCGATCTGCCCATACCTGTGGGCTGTATCACCAGGAGAGGAAACGGGATATCCGCTGAGGACGCAGAGTCAATGTCGGATTATATTTACTGTCTCGGAAATCTCATTTCATTATAACAGACGGCTTTTCCGCAGGGATAAGCCGCAGGAAAGCTGGCAGCAAAACTATGAAAACGCTTAAACGTCACGAACTGAATTTATATTTGAAATACCTTGAGGACCCGAAAAAGAAGCGTCGCAGGAGAGAATTTGCCGCTGCCTTTTTCCCCGCCCTTGGGATCGTTCTGCTCATAACCGTCTCTGCGCTTTCCCTTAAAATACAGGAAAGGTCTCTTACCGGTCAGATAGCGCTGCAGCGTGCGGCAGCCGAGGAGAGACGGGATACGGCAAGAGCGGCTTCCGAATATGCTTCGGGCGCAAATATTTTTCGTGCCGAGACCGCCAGGGTATCCCTTTTCAAGCTGATAAGAGAGTCATACCCCGTTATCGGCACAAGCGAGATAGAAACGGTCATATCCTGCTCGTCTCCCGATATGAGCGTTACGGACATTTCCTGCACCCAGAGCGAGGGCAGCATGGTATTCACACTGCAGGTGAGAAATGTGGAGAATATACCCGATTATGTGCGAAGGCTCAAGGCGACCGAGCTTTTCAGCCAGGTCACATACAGCGGATATTCAGAAAAGGCGGACGGCTCATACACCGTTGAAGCGGTGATGAAGCGGCAGCCTGTTTACGATGATTCAAGCTTTTACGGCTACATAAACGAGTCGATGAAAAATCGCTGAGAAAGGATTGGTCATGATATGGCATTAACGGGCAGCGACAAAAAGCTGATTTATTTCGGAGCGCTGCTTGCGGCGGCTTCGGCGTCCTATCTGCTGCTTATCTCCCCCATGGCGGACAGGGTAAGCGAGCTTCGTCACGAGCTTAACAAATGCTCCGATGAAGCAGGCATCGTCATATCACGCAGCGAGGAGTACGATAAGTCGAAGAAAAGCTACGAGAGGGCGGAAAAGGAATATAACGAGTCCTTTTCGGGCTTTTGCAGGGCAGGAGACTTTGAGTCTGTTGACGAGCTGCTTACGGACAGGCTCCTTAATATGAATTTGTCGCCTGTTTCCCTTAATATGAGCGACAGTGAGAGCGGAGCCCTTATCCCTTACAACTTCGCAGGCAACAAGCAGGCAGAGGAGTATGCCTTTGACTACTCAAGCTATATCGTTCCCATTGATGTGGAGCTTTCCTTTGAGGGTTCATTTAACGGCTCACTGAGATATGTGGATATCCTAAATGAAACGGAGGGAGTTTCCGTCCGCTCGGTAAGCTTTAAGGAGCTGTCCCCCAGCGGCGCATATTCCTCGGGGCTTATCGGTTCAATGGTCCGCACGGATATCATGCTCACCGTTTATACATATGACAGCGCCAGCTTCTTATCAAGCGTGAGCCCCGGAGAAATTGAGAACCTGTCTTCATAAGAAATGTGTGCGGATTTTCGAGCATAATTTTGTCTAAGACAAGCCAAAGATCCGCAGGCGGGCTTGCCGCCCGGCAAGGATCTTTAACGCAGTCTTAGGCAAAATTTGCCGAAAAGACGTGCGTATATGCTTGTGAAGACAGGTCCTGAGTGATTTTTTTTGCGTGCAACCTGTGGTTTGCAAAAAGAACGCCGCGATCTATAGCCATTTTTCGGGAATATGGTATAATCAGAGCATAATAAAAATCCAGGAGGCGTTTTATATGACCATAGGCGAAAAAATTTCAAAGCTCAGAAAAGAAAAGAATTTCACCCAGGAGCAGCTGGCAGAAATACTGAACGTATCAAGGCAGTCTGTTTCAAAATGGGAGACCGACCTGACCTATCCGGAGACGGAAAAGATAATTGCACTCAGCAAGCTTTTTGAATGCTCTGCCGACTATCTTCTCAAAGATGACGCGGACGAAAGCGGACGGGAGGTCAAGGTCAAGATAATCGAGGTGGACTCGTCGGAAAAAAATCGTGAATATATAAATTCTCTTTTGCTCACCCTTTTTTCCTTTCCCCCGCTGTTCGGATTTATCGTGGCATTTTTTTCGGTAAGAAATTCCGAAAGGATCGGTTCAAGGAAAATGAAGATACTTTCATTTGTGGGAATGGCGGTCTCGCTTATAATGACAGCTCTGATGGCGATCGGAATTATTTTTGAACTTTAAAGTAAAACAGCGGTCTGCTTTCGATCGGAAGGCAGACCGCTAAGTTTTTTGAAAAAAATTTTCAAAAGCACTTGACAAATCAGAACTTTTGTGCTATAATATATTTATGCGGAACATTCATTCGGATTTTGTTTTCATCTCTTCGGGATACATTGCCCTGTTTCTGTCGTAAACGTGGGAAAGAAATTCGCCGCTGTCGGTCATTGACTTTATTTCGGCGGGTGTGCATAGTCTGAAATCACAGGTCTCCCCCTCCTGTAATCTGATTTCCTTTTCCGAAAAGTCCCCTCGGAAAAGATAGAAAAGATGAATGGCATTGCCGCCTGATTTTCCCCGTCTCACTATCTCTCCCCGATATTCAAGGCTTTCGGGGGCGGCGGAAAGTCCCGTTTCCTCGGAAAGCTCCCTTACTGCGGCTTCAAGAGGCGTTTCTCCCGATATGACCGAGCCTCCTGTGGTCTCCCACATTCCGCCGAAATGCTTTTCGGGGCTGCGCTTGGTGATAAGTATTTTTCCCTCAAGGTTTACGGGCAGGACATTTGCCACAATATGGAATTTTCCGTCGGGCAGAGGCTTTCCCCGTTCCCATATTTCTCCCAAAGGTTCTCTGCGTTCGTTGTACAGGTCGAAATATTCGGGCATTATTTCTCAGCTCCTTAAATTATTTTCAAGATGTTCCGTAAGCATTTCTTCATTTTTCTCAAACCACCTCAGAAGGGCGGTGGAAAATTCTGCTTGTCGGAGATATATCACGCTGTTGCGGGCTTCCGAGGCGTAATACTGAGCATAATAATCGCATACCGCAAGCTGATAATAAAATAGTTTCACCGACATTTTTATATCATACCGGTTCAGCTCAGAAAAAGAAAGATAATGGGAAAAATACGCTGTCAGCCCTTCGGGAGATATCTCGCCCCGTGCGCACTCGGGAGCGGCATAGACATAGGAACGGACTATTTCCCATATGGCAGGGTGAACGCAGGCTGTTGTCCAGTCGATAACGGCTTTTATCCTGTTCTCGGAGCAGATGAGCTGGCTGATAAAATAATCGCCGTGAGTGGGTGTCAGAGTGAGCCTGTCAAGGTCAAGGGTGAAGCCCGGAAACCGCTTTATCATTCCGATACGGTATCTCAGGTCACAGACTGTTTTTTCATCGCGGCGCGCTTCGGCGGTCACGAGGGTATTTTCATAGGAGCGAAGGGCGTTTTCGGGCGTCATATATCTGAAAAAGTCCTCTCCGATGCCCGCTTGCAGTCCGCTGTGATCCTTCAGAGCGGCGTGTATCCTGCCCAGAGTTTCCGCAGAATCCCGAAGTATGGAGGGAGGGGCGGTGTTCCAATCCAAAACCTGTCCCCTGATGTATTCCTGAACATGAAAGAGCCGCCCTTTTTCATCGGTGCTTATATATTCACCGTTTTTGTTCTTTATAAATCGGCAGACGCTTATCCCCTTTTCCTGCAGATATTCGCAGAGGGCAGGCTCGGCGCAGGGGTCGTTCATCTCGCTTGTTGACGGGAATTTTACCACAAATTTCCCTTCATCGCAGTCTGCAAAAAAGGTTTCGGAGCCTGCACCGTTCGCTGAGTGCTCAAGCTCTGTCACATTAAGACCGTACATTTTTTTCAGAAGCTTATCCATACCTTTTTTCAAGCTCCTCTATTGTAGGCTGCACCTTTTCAAGGCTGTATTTCGTGCCGTCGGGGGTCCGTGTGATGAAACGATGTGTGAAAAGCTCCCTGCGGAGGGTGGCAGGGTCATTGAAGCTGTGCCACCTGTTAAGAAGCTCGTTTATTTCCTTTTCCGAATATATCCTGTCTGCCTCTATTTTTCCTGCCAGATACATAAGCGCATAAAGCTTCATCTTCCGCTTGGCGGGATAGGCGGTCAGCACCCCGTTTTCATCAAGAAAGCTTTTAAGTATCTCAGTCACTTTTATTCTCCTCTTTCTCTGTCACAAGCTCTGTCCACGCAGGGATAAAGCCTGCCTTTACCGCTGTTTTCTGGGAGGCGATATGGGAGACGGAGGTGCCGTAATATGGCAGCTTTTCAAGCTCAAGCACTTTGTTTTTTAAAAGGCTCACAAGGGCGGCGCCTATGCCGTTTCCGCGGTGTTCGGGCAGGACGTTTATGCCTATCTGATACATATAGGGGCTGTCGGCGCTGGCTCCTGCCATTCCTATGATATCCCCGTTTTTTACGGCGGCTATTCCCAGTACATCGGGAGTCTCCTCACAGAATGCATAGGCTTCGTCAAAGCGGTCGTCATCACGAAACTGCTCTATTTCATTCTGAGTATAGAAAACCGTATCAAAATCATAGGGCTCGGGAGCGGTTATTTTCCCGGAAATGAAGAAGGGGTGGAGCTGCTTTATCTTATAGCCGAATTTACGTACAAGGCTCTCCAGCTCGATGACCGTCTGCGCTTCCATAAACCAGGCGCCGTCCAACTTGCTGTATTTTTCACGGCACACTGACACGATATCCTCCCTGCCTGTGACGAGTATTTTTCCGTTTACGGCACATATTTTTAAAAAGCACTCGCTGTTTTTTCCGAATTTTCTCCGTCCCTCAAGAGGGGTATAAACGGTGAAGATATTTTCTCTTCCCGAAACCTCCTCGGGGGTACAGCAATAATCTCTTGAAAGCTGATACTGAAGCGTTTTGTTCATATGAATGTCCCCTTTCATTTTGGGTGTTGGGCTTTTTCAGCCGATATATTTTTCCATTAAATTGAAATCTCCCTTGCGCCATTTTACAGTTCCCGTCTTTTTGAAGCCAAGCTTTTCGTACAGACGGAGAGCATAGGGATTTTCGGTGAAAACGTCAAGGCGAATTGCCTTTATCCCCTGTCTGCGAAGCTCGTTTTCGATATATGAAACTGTCTCTGCGGCTATTCCTCTGTGCTGAAATTCGGGGCTGACGCAAAGGCGGTGAATGACCCCGAAGGGCTCGTTCGGGTACTGCCAGCTGCCGTTTTTGTATTCGTCGTCAAAGCTTTGGTTCAGGGTATAGATCACAGCTATCCTTCCCTCCACAGTTCCTACAAACTGCTCGCCTTTGGATATATCCTCAGAGAAGTCCTCGGGTATGGGATAAAGCTCGTCCCATTGATGTATGCCGTTTTTCTCCATTTCAAGTATGGCAGAGCTTACAAGGCTGATTATTTCGGAGAGGTCGCTCCGACAGGCTTTTCGGAATATTATCTCGCTCATTTTATCACCATCCGTTTAACTAATACGATTAGTATAGCATATTTCATACCGCTTGTCAAGGAAAATGCCCTGCGGTACGGAAACCTTTTTTCTCAACTGTTAAATTTTATAGAAAATGTACAAATCCTCTTGACAAATTTTGCAGATGAGTGTAAAATAAAAGGGTAAGCGTTCAGCTGTTTACAATGGAGATCATCGGGGAAGCCCGAGAAAGATTATCGGAGGAAAGAATTATGCAGAAGGCTATTGGCGTTTTAACAAGCGGAGGAGACGCTCCCGGAATGAATGCGGCTGTCAGAGCCGTTACAAGAGCCGCTATCAGAAAGGGATACCGTGTTATCGGCATTCAGAGAGGCTATAACGGACTTCTGAACGGCGAGTGCGAGGAACTCAGCTGCCGTGACGTTTCCGACATTATCCAGCGCGGAGGTACTATCCTCTACACCGCAAGATGCAAGGAATTTATGCAGGAGGAATACGTTAAGAAGGCTGCTGAAAAGTGCAAAGAGCTTAATATGGAGGGTCTCGTTGTTATCGGCGGCGACGGCTCGTTCAGAGGTGCTGCAGACCTTTCAAGGATCGGCGGTATCCGCTGCGTAGGTCTCCCCGGAACTATTGACAACGATATCCAGTGCACAGAGTATACAATTGGCTACGATACAGCAATGAACACCGCTCTTGAGATGATCGACAAGCTCAGAGACACCAGCCAGTCCCACGACAGATGCTCTGTTGTTGAGGTAATGGGCAGACACGCAGGCTGGATCGCTCTTAACGTTGCCATCGCTTCGGGCGCTATCGCTTGTGTAACACCCGAAATGCCTTATGATATAAACGCTATTGCTGACAAGATCATCAAGGCTCACGAGGCTCAGAAGGAGCACTTTATTGTTGTTGTTGCCGAGGGCGTTGAAAACTCCGAGGGCATTACAAAGAAGATCAACGAGCTTACAGGCATCGAGACCAGACTTACTGTTCTCGGTCACGTTCAGAGAGGCGGTATGCCCACTCTCAGAGACAGAGTTGCTGCAAGCCAGATGGGCTATCACGCTGTTGAGCTTATCGACAGAGGCGTTACAAACAGAGTTGTGGGTATGAAGGATAACAAGATCATCGATGTTGATATCCAGGAGGCTCTGGCTATGAAGAAGCCCTTCGATACAGAGCTTTACAGAGTCTGCAACGAAATTACATTCTAAAAAAATCATCCGCATTACAGAGTAGGCGGCTGTGCGTATTAAGTGTCCCGACGACGGGGAGTTGCGTCGGGAACGAAATGCTTTGAAGCTTTCAAAGCTGCGGTACAGTCTCCGCATCCCGCTGAATGCATTATAAAAAGAGGCTTTTCATTCTCTTTAAATAATGCAGTTGGCAAGTTGAGTTTGCATTATTTTAAGGAGGTCATATAATGAAAAGCTTTTTTAATTTATTTATCGACTCGGCAAAATCCCTCAAGAATCTCAGAACTCTCGCCACCACGGGAATGCTGCTGGCAATGGCTATTGCAATACGTTCCCTCGCCATTCAGGTAACGCCCGATCTGCGTATCGTGTTCACCTGTATCCCCATCAGCCTTATCGGTCTGCTGTACGGTCCCGTTGTCTGCGGAATGTCCACCTTCGCACTTGATATTATCGGATTTCTTATCGACAACAAATCCGCCCGCGGCTACAGCATTGAGCTTGCTATGGTCGTTATCCTTTCGGGTATACTTTACGGCATTTTCCTTTACAAGCAGACCATCAAGCCCCAGTGGAGCGACCTGCTGAGAGTTGCTCTCGCGAGATTTTGCGTGATTTTCATCTGCAATATCTGTCTTAATTCCTATTTCCTGTACACACTCTATGTAAATCCCGGCTTCACCCTTTTCGGAGCAACCGAGGATATGAGAAACGCCTTTGGAGTCTGGATAACTCCCAGAGTTATAAAAAATCTGGCACAGTTCCCCATTGACTTTGTTCTGCTTGCGGCGGTTATACCTGCGGCGCAGGCGGCATATACAAAGGTGAGAGCACAGTACAGCAGAAACGACAGAAAGCTTTCTGAAAGGTAATTGTATGAAAATCAAAGTTTTTCATACCCGAGTTTTGTTTTCAGGACTGCCGTCCCGAATTTCCTGACGGAAACCGCAAAGCTCTATTGAAAGGAAATGAAATTTAAATGATAAAGGTTGGTTTTATCGGCACAGGCAATATGGGCGGTGCCATAATCCGCGGCATTATCTCGCAATATGGAGAAAATGCGGAAATATGGGCTTACGACCCCGACACAGCAAAGCTTTCGGAGCTTGAAAAGCTCGGAGTTAATGCCGCTTCAGCTGAGGCTGAGGTGTGTGAAAAGTGCAAGTACGTTTTTCTTGCAATAAAGCCTCAGATGTTTGACGCTGTACTCCCCAAGCTTGCTCCCTCGGTGACGGAGGACAACGTTATCGTCTCCATCGCCGCAGGAATCACCGAGGAGTATATCGCAAAAATGACTATCCCGAATGTCCGCGCGGTCATTGTTATGCCCAATACTCCTTTCCTTCTCGGTGAGGGTGCCACAGCCCTTGCCAAGGGAAAATTCACATCGGACCGAGAGTTCGGCGTGGTGATGGACATCTTCTCCACAGGCGGTATCGCAAAGGTCGTTCCTATGGACAAGATGAAGGAGATAATCGCCATAAACGGCAGTTCTCCCGCTTTCATCTATCTGTATGCCAAGGGCTTTGTTCAGTACGCCGAAAGCGTTGGGATCGACGGACAGACGGCGCTGGAGCTTTTTGCAAAATCCCTTATCGGCTCCGCTAAAATGCTCACCGACTCGGGAAAGTCCGTTGACGAGCTCATTAAAATGGTTTCCTCCCCCGGAGGCACGACCCTTGCAGGTCTTGACGGACTGTATGAGGGCAGGCTTACCGATGTTGTTGCTGACTGCTGCCGCCGCTGCACCAAGAGAGCATACGAGCTTTCAAAATAAAGAATGAAATCCCATTCGTCTGCATAGATTATAGTAAAATATAAATCAAAGGACGAATGATAATATGACCGTAAATGTTCAGAAAAGACACAGCTACAGGGTGAAACGGGTGAACAGGTCTGCTCCGAGGAGCGCACTTTCTCCTGCAAAGCGGATATATCTGCTTTTGACGGCGATATCAGCCGCAGGTGTTTTTATCGGCGCCTGTTCGGTGATAAATTCGGATATTCCCTTTGAACTGAGGGCTGAAAGCAGCTTTTCGGACAGCTTTGCGGGCAGTCTTGCGGCGGTCATGCTATATGTGGCTATATGCTTCTTTGCAGGCACGTCATCGGCAGGGTCTGTCTGCGGATATCTGCTGTGTCTCTTTAAGGGAATGGGCGCGGGCTTTTTGTCGGCGGAAATATTCCGTTCGGGTCTTGCATCTGTAAATTTACAGGCGGCGCTTAATGTGCTGCCCTTTGAGGCTGTCAGCACAGCGGCGGTCATCTTTGCCGCAAGAGAAAACATCAGAATGTCCCGTCTGATCTCCGAAAAGGCATTCGGAAACAAAAACATCGGGGTGGACAGTTCAGACTGCCTCAGGCTTTACTTGATGAAATTCGGCGTCATTACGCTTCTTGCCGTTGGGGCGGCACTTATTGACGGCCTTCTGGCTGTCGCTGCGGGGAATATGCCATAAAGGCTAAAATGAAAGGAAGTTTTACATTGTCATTTTTAGGCTTTGGAGCCGATTACGAAAAAGCAGGCTCGGGAATATCCAAAAACGCTCCTCGCAAAAAGCCCTTTTTTCAGTTCTGCGAAGCGTATTTCGGCAGGTTCTGGAAAATGCTGAAGCTGAGTATGCTGACGTTTCTGTTTTGTATCCCCATCGTTACCATTGGTCCTGCAATTGCGGGAATGACCAAGGTTTTAAGGACATATTACCTTGATAAGGACACATTTATTTGGCACGAGTTCTGGAAGGGATTTTCCCAGAACTGGAAGAAATCTCTGCCCGCAGGTCTTATTGATGTGCTTTTCGCTATATCCCTTGTCTGCGCGCTGAATGTATATCCCGCTATGGGAGAGCAGGCTGCTGCGGCAGGCGGCAGCAGCGCCCCATATACCATACTCTGCGTTATTTCCGTGAGCTTTGCTCTTACGGTTCTTATGATGAATTTCTATGCTATGCCTATGCTGGTGGCTACTGACCTTTCCTTTAAAAATATTATCAGGAACTCCTTTTTCCTCACCTGTATCGGTCTGAAAAGGAATATCATCACACTTCTTATCATTCTTCTCACAGCAGGATTTATTGCTATATGCTTTCTTGTAAGTCCTGTTTCGCTGATACTGATACCCATATGGGCGATAAGCTTTCTGGGATTTGTGATCATCTTCAACTCCTACCCCCTCATTCAGAAATATGTCATTGACCCCTATTACGAGGAGCAGGGACGGGATAATCCCGAGTATGATTACCTGAAACCCCTTGACGAAGATGAGTCCGTATTCACCGATAAGGGCGGCGAGGAGGCTCCCATTGAGGGAAAAAGCGCCAAAAAGAAGAAAAAAGGCAGAACTATTTCCTGATCTGACAAAAAAATCTCCGATATATATAAAAAATTTCAAAAAAGCCCTTTACAAAGGGAAAAATATGTGATATAATAACATTGTTGCGCATTTTAAAAACAGGCGCAGCATTACTACCCCTTGACTAAGCTTACGGGTAAAGCCCGTTCGGGAAAATACCTGCCGTATGCCCGGTGAGGGGAATATTTTAAAGAGGTGTATTTATTATGATGCTCAAGGAAGAAAAGAACGCTATTATCGAAGCAAACAAGCTCAGCGAGAACGACACAGGTTCCCCCGAGGTTCAGATCGCTATTCTCACAAAGAGGATCAACGACCTTAACGCTCATCTCAAGAACCACCACAATGACCACCACTCCAGAAGAGGTCTTCTCAAGATGGTTGGTCACAGACGTAATCTGCTTGCATACCTTCAGAAGAAGGATATCAACAGATACCGTGCTATCATCGAGAAGCTGGGTCTTCGTAAGTAATCTTTTTCAAAAATCCTCAAGGCAGACTGCAGGGGCATCGTTCCTGCGCTGCCTTTTGGCGTTTTGAGCAGTCACCATAGGCGGTCGTTTAGCATTAAATCGGGTATATAAGCCCTTTGTTTGTATATCGGATTTATTGCTATACATACCGCCTCAGCACAAATTTATGGAGGTATAACAGATGAATCAGATGAAAACCTTTGACAATCACAGAGTTTTTAAAACTATGTTCGCAGGCAGAGAGCTTACTGTTGAAACTGGCAAGACCTGCGAGCTCTCAAACGGCTCCTGCTGGGTAAAATACGGCGAGACTGTTGTTATGGCAAACGTTACTGCCAGCGTTAAGCCCAGAGAGGGCATTGACTTCTTCCCTCTTTCCGTTGATTATGAGGAAAGACTTTATTCTGTAGGAAGAATTCCCGGTTCCTTTATGAAGAGAGAGGGCAAGCCCTCCGAAAAGGCTATCCTCACATCACGTGTGGTTGACCGTCCTATCCGTCCCCTCTTCCCCAAGGATATGAGAAATGACGTTTCCGTTGTTATGACTGTTCTTGCTGTTGACCCCGACAACTCCCCTGAGATCGTTGGTATGATAGCTACATCTGTTGCTATCTCCATTTCCGATATTCCCTGGAACGGACCTATCGGCGGCATCAGCGTTGGTCTTGTTGACGGCGAGATCGTTCTTAACCCCACTCTTGAGCAGAGAGCAAGAAATGACCTTAACCTTACCGTTGCAGGTACAATGGAAAAGGTTGTCATGATAGAGGCAGGCGCAAACGAGGTCGATGACGACACTATGCTCGAGGCTATCATCAAGGGTCACGAGGAGATCAAGAAGATCGTTGCTTTCATCGATGATATCCGTTCCCAGATAGGCAAGAAGAAGTTTGAGTTCGAGTCTATGGACGTTGACCACGATATGTTCGACGCTATCGAGGAATTTGCCGCTGACCGCGTAATGGTCGCTCTCGATACCGATGACAAGAACAAGCGCGAGGAAATGCTCAATCCCATCAAGGACGACATTCACGCTAAGTTTGACGAGATATATCCCGAAAAGGCTGCAATGATAGACGAGTGCATCTACAAGCTCCAGAAGAAGATCGTAAGAAACTGGCTCTACGAGGGCAAGCGTGTTGACGGCAGAGGTCTTGACGATATCCGTCCTCTCGCTGCCGAGGTAGGCGTTCTTCCCAGAGTTCACGGTTCGGGTCTCTTCACAAGAGGTCAGACTCAGGTCCTCACCGTTGCAACTCTCGGCCCTGTAAGCGATGCTCAGCGCATTGACGGTCTTGACGAGGAAGACTCCAAGAGATATATGCACCACTACAACTTCCCCTCCTACTCTGTTGGCGAAACTAAGCCCTCCAGAGGCCCCGGCAGACGTGAGATCGGTCACGGCGCACTTGCTGAGAGAGCTCTTGAGCCTGTTATCCCCTCTGTTGAGGAGTTCCCCTATGCACTGAGACTGGTTTCCGAGGTACTTTCCTCCAACGGCTCCACATCTCAGGGCTCCATCTGCGGCTCCACACTCGCTCTTATGGACGCCGGCGTGCCCATCAAGGCACCTGTTGCAGGTATCTCCTGCGGTCTTATCACAAGAGATGACGGAAGCTTCCAGACAATGGTAGATATCCAGGGTCTTGAGGACTTCTTCGGCGATATGGACTTCAAGGTAGGCGGCACAAAGAAGGGTATCACCGCTATTCAGGTGGATATCAAGGTTGACGGACTTACCTACGATATCATCAGAGAAGCATTTGCAAAGACTCACAAGGCAAGAGATTATATCCTTGACGAGGTTATGCTCAAGGCTATCCCCGAGCCCCGTGCAGAGGTTGGCAAGTATGCTCCCAAGATGCTCCAGACCAAGGTCCCCATTGATAAGATCAGAGAGGTCATCGGTCAGGGCGGCAAGGTCATTCAGAAGATATCCGCTGACTGCCAGGTCAAGATCGATATCAATGATGACGGAAATGTTTTCATCAGCGGTGTAGATATCAACAATGCCCGCAAGGCTCTCCAGATTGTTAACACAATTGCCAACGATCCCGAGATAGGCGCTATCTACAGAGGCAAGGTCGTTAGACTTATGAACTTCGGCGCATTTGTTGAGATCGCTCCCGGCAAGGACGGTCTTGTTCACATCTCCAAGCTCGACAAGCAGAGAGTTGAAAAGGTCGAGGACATTGTTTCCGTCGGCGATGAGATAGTTGTAAAGGTTATGGAGATCGACAATCAGGGAAGGATCAACCTCTCCCGCAAGGACGCTCTTGCTGACCTTGAAGCTAAGAAGAACAGCTCTAATCAGTAAAATATTATTAAATAAATACAGCAATAGCCGCTCGTTAAACCTGAGCGGCTATTGCTGTATTTTCGTCTCCGGTTATTTTGAAAAGCTCTTCGATAAGTGCGGGTGTGACCTGACAGGAGCGTATCTCCTTGTGGGCGATGGTCCTGTTTATATCCGTAAATCTGAACATTACGGGCGAGCTGCCGGGATAATTCCGGAGCAGAGCTGTACACTTATCTATAATGTCCCTGTCTGTGCTTTTGCATCTGATAAAAAGCTTTGCGCCATTGCAGACCTTTTCCGAATAAACGTTTTCGGGAATAATTCTGTCTGCTAAAATATTTATGTCACCGTCGCGGTCAAGGGAGGTCTTTCCCTCAATATAGACCCTCGTGCCCTTTTGCAGCAGAGAAGATGATGCGGCATATACCTGCGGGAATATCACTGCTTCCGCTTCTGCGCTCATATCCTCAAGCACTGCGAATGCCATCTGCGCTCCCGTTTTTGCAGCGTGCTGCTTGACCGAGGAGACCTGACATACAAAGGCTGTTTTTGTTCCCTCTTTCATCTGCAGTATCTGCGAAATATCGGGTAGCCTCATTGCCTTGGCAATGAGCCGAAGATTTTTTAATGGGTGCCCCGAAATATATATCCCCAGGATATCCTTTTCCATTTCAAGCAGCTCGTCATACGGATATTCAGGGGCAGGCGAAACCCTGCTCTCAGCGTCCGCAGCTTCCGCTGTACCGTCGGAAAATCCGAAGAAATCCAGCTGTCCCTCAATGGCGTTTCGGGAAATATCCGCTGCCTCGCCTGCGATGATCTCGTAATTTTCCATCATCTGCCTGCGGTTCAGGGAAAAGCTGTCAAGTGCGCCGCATTTTATAAGGCTCTCGGCGCAGCGCTTTGAAAATTCCTTGCCGTTCATTCGCCTAATAAGGTCGGTAAGGCTTTTGAATTTACCGTTTTTCTCCCTCTCGGCAATTATTCCCGATATCACTCCCCTGCCCAGATTTTTCGCCGCAAGGAGCGAAAAACGTATGCCCTTGCCATCGGGAAGAGGAGTAAAGCCCATTCCGCTCTCGTTGATGTCGGGGCGGAGTATGGGAATACGGTTTTTCTCGCAGTAGGAGATATATTCCATCAGCTTGCCCGTATATTCGGTAAAAGCCGTCATAAGCGCCGCCATATACTGCACGGGGAAGTGGCAGCGCAGGTATGCGGTCTGGAATGCTACCACCGAGTAAGCCGCTGCGTGAGATTTGTTGAATGCATAGGAAGCAAAGCCTGCCATTTCGTCAAAAACGCCGTTTGCCACGTCCTCGGGAACGCCATTTTTGACCGAGCCTGCCACGAAAACTTCCCGTTCCTTCTCCATAACATCGTGCTTTTTCTTCGCCATTGCACGGCGGACAAGGTCGGCTCTGCCATAGGAATACCCCGCCATTTTGCGGCATATTTCCATTACCTGCTCCTGATAAACGATACAGCCGTTTGTAACATCAAGGATATCCTTCAGTATTGGGTGAGGATAGGTAATGCTTTCGGGGTGAGCTCTGTTGTGAAGATATTTGGGTATACTGTCCATAGGCCCCGGGCGATAGAGTGACACCGCCGCCGTAAGGTCTTCGATAGAAGCGGGCTTCATCTTTACAAGAAGCTGAGTTATTCCCTCGCTCTCAAACTGAAAAACGCCCATCGTATCCCCCTGAGACAGCATTTCAAAGGTCGCCTTGTCGGAATAATCGATATTTTTCACCGAAAAATCGGGATATTTTTTCTGCACCTCTTTTTCGCAGTCGTGGATAATGGTCAGGTTCCGAAGTCCCAGAAAATCCATTTTAAGAAGTCCCACCTGCTCAAGAGCGGTCATTGTGTACTGAGTTGCTGTAACCTCGTCACGGCACATCAGCGGAACATAATCGCTTACGGGAGCGTCGCATATGACAACTCCTGCGGCGTGTGTGGAGGTGTTTCGTGGCATACCCTCTATAGCCTTTGCGGTCTCGATTATTTCATGAGCCTTGAGGTCGGTATCGTAAAGCTTTTTAAGCTCCGGAGATACCTCGAGTGCCTTATCAAGGGTCATATGAAGCGCCTGGGGAATAAGCTTTGACACCGTATCGCCCACGCTGTAAGGCATATCCAGCACTCTCGCCACATCGCGCACAGCCGCCTTTGCCGCCATGGTGCCGAATGTAACTATCTGAGCCACCCTGTCCTGCCCATACCGCCTGATTACATAATCAATGACCTCCTGCCGCCGCTCATAGCAGAAATCGATATCGAAATCGGGCATTGAAACTCTCTCGGGATTTAAAAATCTCTCGAAAAGCAGCTTGTAGCGGATAGGGTCGATGTCCGTAATGCCGATGCAGTATGCGGCAAGCGAGCCTGCTCCCGAGCCGCGCCCGGGTCCTACGGGAATGTCTCTGCTCTTTGCATAGGCGATGAAATCCCACACAATGAGATAATAATCGGTGTACCCCATTTTTGTGATAACGCCCAGCTCATATTCCAGCCGCTCTTTTACCTCATCGGAAGGATCGTCTCCATACCGTTTCTTCAAGCCGTATCGGCACATATTGGTAAAAAATGTAATATTATCCTCTCCGAACCGCTTTTTCTGTTCGGGAGACAGGTCAAAACGTGGAAGCTTTAATACCCCGAATTCCATTTTAAAATCGCATTTATCCGCAATGACCGCAGTGTTTTCAACTGCCGAGGGAACGCCCCTGAATAATTCCCGCATTTCCGCCTCGCTTTTGAGATAAAACTCGTCATTGGGGAATGCGATGGGGATTTCCTCATTCACCGTTGTGTTTGTCTGTATCGCAAGGAGGATACGCTGAGTTTTTGCGTCCTCTCTGCGCACATAGTGAGCGTCGTTTGTGGCGGCAAGAGGTATTCCCGTTTCGGAGGAAAGCCTGAGCAGAGCGGGAAGCACCTTAGCCTCCTCGGGGATACTGTGATTTTGAACCTCAATATAAAAATTACCCTGCCCGAAGATATCATTGTATAAAAGCGCAGTTTCCTTGGCTTCTGCGTAATCTCCCGATGCTATCTTCCGCGGTATCTCGCCTGCCACGCAGCCCGAAAGACAGATAAGTCCCTCGGAATGCTCCTTAATAAGCTCCAGGTCAACTCTCGGCTTGCTGTAAAACCCTTCTGTAAATCCCAGGGAAACCATTTTTATAAGATTTTTATACCCTGTCTCATTTCTGCAAAGCAGTATAAGGTGATAGGGGCGGTACATAGCCCCCGCAGTCTTGTCAAAACGGCTTCTCGGAGCCACATAAACCTCACAGCCGATAATAGGCTTAATCCCCTGAGCAAGACACTCGTTGTAAAACTCCACCGCCGCATACATATTTCCGTGGTCTGTCACCGCAAGGGCAGTCTGCCCCATTTCCTTAGCCCTGCTCACCATATCCTTTATCCTACAGGCACCGTCAAGGAGACTGTATTCGCTGTGAACGTGAAGATTTATAAACATACAATGCTCCTCGTATAATATATTTAAGGGTAATTTAAAGAGAACCCTCATAAAACCT
>NZ_JBJERV010000007.1:0-18320 GCF_051882455.1 Huintestinicola sp.
TACTATGACCTTATTTGTGCAAATTTTTTTATCTAAACACTTTATCGACAAGCTGAAGCGGATACCACCGTCGGGATATCCGCTCTTTTATAAATGCCGTATTGTCACATAATGATATATTTTCCGCCGTCGGTCATAGTTACCACGATGTTTCCGTCATTGTCGAAAGCAAGAGGACCCATATCGATCACGTTCTTGTCCTCGTCCACATAGTAAACGTGAGCGGTCTTCAGATCTATGCCGCACTGAGTGTAGTATTTGGAGGAGATGTGTATCTCAACGGTGCAGCCGAAGGAGCCTTGCTGCTCTGTTCTGAGTATCATTGCGCCCTGAGCCTCGGATCTGGTCATTTTAATGGCAAGGCTGATGTCCTTGGGGTCGGTAACGCTGTCGCCGTCGATAACAGCGGTGTAGCGCTTGGTGATAACGGTAAGAACGCCGCCGTCCTTGCCTGCCAGCATAGCCATAGCGTTTGCCTTCAGCTGAGCGGTCTCGTAGGAGGCATAAACAGGCTCGCCCTTGGCAACGGCTGCTCTGATATCCTTCTTCTCGATTATCTCAAGGGGATTTGCAGCCGAGGAGCCTGCGGGAGCAGAATTTCCGCTCTGACCCGAAGGTGCGGAAGGCACTGCAGGGGGAAGAGTATAACCGGGATTGGAAGAATAATCCGCAGCGCTTACGGAAACAGCCATAGAAGCGGCGATAACAGCCGCAGCAATAACAGAAAAGCTCTTTTTCATAATATATCGTTCCTTTCACAGCCTTGTATCATCTTTTTTGTATATAAATATCCCGCTCCGAACAGCATAAGCCCAAGCACTGCCGTCATTACGGAGAATATATTTCCGTTTATTCCCATAGCCTTTTCAAGCTCGGCAAAGGGAAGCCTTGAAATTATCAGGCAGAGCTTATCCGCCGCAAGCCCGATATCGCTGAATTTGATCACTCTTATTCCCGATACCCCGAGCTGTATCGCGGGGGGAAGCGTAAGCCACAGGCACATTCCCAGAGCAAAACGCTTTCTCATTCTCAGCCCGTTTAAAAATGACATCACAAACCAGCATACAAGCACAAGCACCGCCGCCGCGCCTCTCAGTGCGCCTGCCGCTTCATCGGGGATAAAATCGTCTCTGCCCGCACAGGCGGACACATAGGAAACGCACAGACAAAGTGCCATATCCTCGGTGACGGTGGAGGGATAAAAGGACAGCTTCACTTTACTTCCGTCCTTTCAAAAATAGTTTTGTACGGGACTGCGCCGTTGTAATTTCGGTTTAAAAGCAGGGCGTAATTTCCCGACAGAACAAGCGCCGCCGCAAGTATTGCCGCAATGCCCGCGCCCTTTTTTCTCTTCCCCGCCATGTCATATACAGCAGCGAAAATTTTCGGCGCTCCGAGACACACCGCCGGGATAAAAAACAGCAGGGCAAGCCTTGAAACAGCGGCATACCTTGAGCCGATAAGCTCAAAGAAAAATGCGGCAAAGCAGCACCATATTATCATATTGATACTGCGCTTTTCCCCGTTCATACGGTCTCTCAGGGCAAACGCCGCCAGGAACAGCACGCCGTACATCACAGTATATGCAATGGGCAGACCGTTTACCATATCTCTGCCGCTCTCTATATTATAATCCGAATAGACAAACCGCGTAACAAGCCCCAGCAGCTGCTCCGAAAAGACATACGCGCCTGCCGACAGCACTGCTGTCACAGCAAGGGTCATCATATTCCAGCCTATATAAGCAAATATAAAGCAGGGAAGCAGAAACAGGGCAGAGCGGTGAAACACGGAGGCAAACAGTATCAGCAGCAGATATCTCATCTTACAGCCCTTAACGGCGTATTCAAAGGCAAAGGCGCATATCACCGCCGCAAGAAATTGGCGCATAAAATTTATTGAGTTAAAAAACAGCCCCATTCCCAGAAAAGCCGTGACGCTTATCCAGGGGTCGTCGGAATGACGGTAAATATAGGTCATAAGGGGCGGATAAATAAGCAGTGATATAAGAGGGAACGCAGCCGCATAGTCGGAGGTGAAGATATTCAGAAGCTTTAAGGGATAAAACAGCCCTATCTCCTGCCTGCCGCCCCGAAGTCCGTCAAAGTCCACGAAATTCAGGTCGTAGAACCAGCCTGCGTAAAGGTTGTAATCGTAGCCCACGCCAAATCGCAGGGCGGATATAAGGGTAAGCGCCGCTCCCGACAGAACACAGTAAAGCAGAACTGTTCTGCTCTCTTTTCTTTCGCAAAGTCCGCACAGGGGGATACCCAGTCCCGCAGACAGCAGGAGCATTATCCAATATACTGTCATAGCGTCCTCTTTTCACAGTTATCTATTTTAATTATACTATTTCTTTTTCCTGTTGTCAAGGCGGTTTTGGAAAAAAAGAGGACAAGGTCACCCCTGTCCCGAAAAATCACTGCTGTTTTTTCAGCATTTCCCTGAAAAGCTCGGCAAGCTCCTCGTTCCTGCCTTTCGGATAATCGTCATACAGACCGAAGGCAGGCTCGTTGTATACGTGATAGTTAAAGCCGATGTTATATTTTTGGCATATGCTTATCATATCCCTTACCCAGCCCATGCCGTTGCGTCCGTTTTCAAGGCCTTCCGAAATAACGCCGAACTCGCCCAGATAAATGGGAACATCATGCTTTTTTGAAAACCGTACATAGGGCAGTACGCAGGACTCAAGATAAGCCTTGTCAAAGCTTTGGATATTCCCGCTCAGAGACATATCCATTCTTATCTCGGGGGAACCGCTGTCACATTTTATATAGCCCGAGACCATATATTTATATCCCTTTTTCATTTCATACCGCTTGAAGTTATGCACATAAAACGAAGCAGTGCCCGAAATTTTCAGGCAGCCCGCAGCCTTATTGCCCTCATCGGCGCAGTATTCGGAAATGCCGCTCCCGTCCTCGCTCCAGGAGCTGCCGTTCACCGCCCCGTCCGAGAAATCGGCTGAAAAGAGCGTCCTGCGCTTGCCGTCCGGCGATATCTCCGTAAGGGTGATATCGTCAAAATATACGGCACCGTCCCCGAGAGACGAAGCTGTGACAACAGGTGTGACCACATTCGCCTTTGAGGTCAGGGAAACGGTCCTGCTTTCAAAATACGCCCAGCCATTGGGACCCACCGATCTTTTTGATGCGGGCAGACATTTTACCCAGCCGTTTATTACCTTCTCCCCCACTATCTCCTCGGAAGGATAGGTCATTGTGATGCCCTCGGTACCCGCCCAGCCTGTGTTCTGATGGGTGAAGAAAAAGGGGTCGTATTTATGGAACTCGTAAACCACATTGTCATCGTCAATATCCGCAAAGGAATGTTCGGGAGTGAAATATTCGTATTCCCGTTCACCGCTCGTTTTAACAGCAGCTCCCACGCCCTCTGCAAAGACCGCCTGATATGGGGAAACGCTTCTTATTTCGGAAGCAAGTCTCTGCATAAGACTGTTAAACTGCCCGTATGTCTCCTCCATTGTCTCCCTCATGGGAACCACAGGCTCGTTTATCAGCCCATAGCCCCATACCGTCGGCTCATCGGCATAGCGCTTTGCTATCCTTTTCCAGAGCGCGGCAAGCCTGTCCTGAGCCTGTTTGCTGTTCCATAGCTCAAGCCCATCGCCGTTTGACTGATATCCGCCCTGGGGGCAGTGCATATTTATTATTATGCCCATACCGTATTTTTTTGCCCAGGCGATGTTTTTGTCAAGCCACTTAAAGCCCGACTTTTTGTAATGATACGGAGCATTGTCGCTTTCAAACAGACCGTAATTGATATAAAACCTGACGCAGTTAAAGCCCATTTCCGAAAGCTCCTTGTAGGTCTTTTCATTATGATGGGTCATATCCGGGGACTGCGGATCGCTCCAGACGCTGTTTCCCAGAGCCATTCCCTTGATATGAAGCTCCTTGCCGTCCGTTCCTATTATCCTTCTGCCCTCGGCGTGAACGAAATCATCTGCCGTATATTTCTGCGCCGAAACGGAAAAGCCTGCCGAAGCGGTCAGCATAAGTGCGGCACAAAGCAGAGCGGCAGTCCTTAACAGACCTTTCAGAATATTTTTAGCCTTCATTTTTATCCTTCCTCTCCGAAAGCCGAATTATCCTGTATTTATTCTGCCACATTTCCAAAGCCTGTTCAAGCAGATATTTGTGAACATTGCCTATATTTTTACCTATAAGGGATAACAAAAAAGCGCCGCACAAAGCTGTATTAAAAGCCTTGTGCGGCATCTTAAATAAACTTATTTAGCAGCCTGAACGATAGCCTCAACTATCTCGGGATAGTTGAATGCCTTTTTCTCTCTGCTGTAAATGCCGAAGCATTCACCGCCGCTCCTTCTGCCTGAGTTATTGTCCCAGAGCACGCAGGGTATATTGTACTTGCCTGCGCCGCTTACATAGTATTTCGCCCAGGCAACACGGTCCTCAAGGTTATTCTTGTTTGTTGCGCCGAATTCGCCGATAACTACGGGAATGCCCTTGCTTACGAAAATGCTGTTGAGTTCCTTGAAGAACTTGTCAAGCTCCTTCTTGTCGTTGTCGGTAAAGGTTCCCGAGCCGTTTGCGTCCATTGCGAAGAAATAGGGGTTATATGCGTGAACGGAAACGATGATCCTGTCATCGTCGGGAAGCTCCAGCTGCTTGAGAATGTTCGTGGAGGAGGTAGCCGCATATGCGGGCACCATAATGTGACGGTATGCATTGTTGCCGCCTGTTTTGCGGATAGCGGCTACTATTTTCTCGTTGAGAGTGTAAACGACCTCTCTCTCCTCTGCCGTTCCGCCCGACCATTCCTTTGCGCTGCCCTCGGTGCGGGGTTCGTTCAGGGTCTCAAAGATGAGGTGCTCGTCATAGTCCTTGAAGGTGTTTGCTATCTGAGTCCAGAGGGTGGTCATCTTCTTTACGGACCTGTTAAGAGTTTCCTCGCTCTTTACGCAGCCGCCGATATCATAATAGCTGTTGTCATGGTGGGAATTGAGGATAACGTAAACGCCGTTGCTGTATGCGTAGTCAACTACTTCCTTTACGCGCTTCATCCAGTCCTTGTCCACATTTCCCTTGGAGTCGCAGTGCTTGCCCCAGGAAACGGGTATTCTTATAGTCTTGAAGCCTGCCTTGCAGATATCGTCTATCATATCCTTGGTGGTCTTGGGATTGCCCCAGGCGGTCTCGGAGTTAAGACCTGTTCCCAGCGCGTCAAGAGAGTTGCCCAGGTTCCAGCCTGCGCCCATATCCTTTACAATATCCATAGAGGTCATCTTTGTATCAAAATCCTTTGTAGCCTTTGCAGAGGGCTTCTTGGAGGAAGTGCCTGTGCTGCTCTCGGTATCGGACTTGCCCGTTGATGTGACCTTGACGGTTATGACAGCCTTTTTGCCGCTGCCGTCTGTGGACTTGACGGTTATCTTTGCGGTGCCTGCCTTTACGGCGGTGATAACGCCCTTGGAGCTTACTGTTGCCACGCTCTTGTCGGAGGTGGAGTAGCTCAGCTTCTTATTTGAAGCCTTGGAGGGGGAAACTGTGGGCTTGACGGTATATGTGCCGCCCTTTTTGAGAGTGATGCTGCTGTCGGGAACGGTGACTGAGGAGACCTTGGTTCCTACGGTAACTTCCACAGAAGCCTTTGCCTTTGTTCCCTTCACCTTTACGGTAACGGTGGCGCTGCCGTTCTTAACGCCTGTGACCTTTCCCTGTGAGGTCACAGATACCACATTCTTGTCGGAGGTGGACCATTCAAGAGTGTAGTCCTTCTTTCCCGACACCTCGGGAGTAAGCGTTACAGATTTGCCCTTAGAAATTGTAATCGTTTTCCACGGCAAAGAAACGGATACCTCAGCTGCGCTTGCGGAAAAGCCCAGACCGCAGCAAAGGCTAAGTACCATAGCCATGGAGATCAGCAATGACAAAAATCTTTTTTTCATCTGCTTCATTCCTTTCATATTACGGACAGCGCCCCATAGCTTCCGCGGGGCGCCCGTCCTGCTTTAATAAATATAATTTTACCATCTGCGGGATATAATTTCAATTAACATATCATATGAACTTGCGCCATGTTATTTATTGTTTTTGACCAAGCTTCATATTAAGCATGAACCTTTCCGCCGCATTTATAACAAAGAGCAGAAGGACAGGTCCGCATACCGCCCCGCAGGCGTCGATGAGCATATCTGTGACCATACACGCCCGTCCCGGAACGAAATACTGATGCAGCTCGTCGGAAACGGCGTAAAGCGCCCCGAACAAGGCGGATAAAAGGAGCCGCTTTCCCTGCTTTTTATCCGTTCCCACGCCCCTCATTCCGAAATATATCGCTGCTCCCAGGGCGGCATATTCCAGAAAATGGGCGCTTTTTCTGACTATTACCGTAAGCAGATGACTGTCCACATTTTCCTCTCCCGCCGCCGCGGAAATAACGCCGTCGCTCACTGCCGTTGACTCGGTCCCCGTCTGTGCGGAAAAGAAGAAGATAACAAGCATTATGACCAGAGCGGGGATAAACCTAAGAAGCTTTTTTATTTTCATACTCATACCAGTCTGAACTCCGCCTGATTTTCCGTTGTGCTGTCGGGACCGATGTACAGGATAAAGCTGCCCTTTTCGGCGGTACGCTCCATATTGATATCGTAAAATCTCAGCATATCCTCGGTCATCTCAAAGGAAACGATCTGTTCCTCACCGGGGGCAAGGGATATTTTCCTAAAGTCTTTAAGCTCTCTCAGCGGACGGACAACGCTGCCCCTGACGTCGCGGATATAAAGCTGAACGACCTCTTTTCCCGTTCTGCCGCCCGTATTCTTCACCTTAACACTTGCAGTTATCTTTCCGTCTGCCGTAAGAATATCCCTGTCGAGAGTAACGGGAGAATATTCAAAGCTTGTGTAGGAAAGTCCGTAGCCGAAGGGGTAGAGGGGGATATTGGGAACGTCCATGTAATTTGAAATGAAGGGGATAAAGCCCTTTGCCCCGCTATCCTTGGGTCTGCCCGTATTGAATGCGCTGTAGCTTATGGGAAGCTGTCCCGAGCAGAATGGGAAGCTCATTGAAAGCCTTCCCGAGGGAGATACCTTTCCCGAAAGGATATCCGCCGCTGCAAGGCAGCCTGCCGTTCCCGGGAGCCACAGCTCCAGTATCGCCGCCGCTTTTTCCGCAAGCTCGGGTATGGCAAGGGGTCTGCCGCCGAAAAGGAGAACGACGGTACTCTGATTTACGGCAGATATTTCCTCAAACAGCCGCCTTTGCTCCTCGGGGAGAGATATGTCCGCCAGACTTCTTGACTCGCCCGTTCCCAGCTGGTCTTCGCCCAGGGCAAGAATGACCGCTTCTGCATTCTTTGCGGCTGCAAGGGCTTTTTCATCGGGAATGTCAGATGGTATAAATTCAAATCCAATATCGGGGCAAAGCTCCTCAAGAGCGGCTCTCAGGGTAACGGTCTTTGAATTGTCCGCAAAAATAGCCCAGGAGCCTACGATATCCCTGCTCTCGCAGAGTGAGCCTATGACGGCAATTTTTTTTGCCCTCAGCGGAAGTATGCCGTTGTTTTTGAGCAGCACCATACATTCCTCCGCAGCCTTTCGGGAAAGCTCCAGATGCTCCCTGCAGCAGAGAAGCCGTTTTTCCTCCTCCTCGGAAGCGTCCTTGTAGGGAGCTTCAAAAAGCCCCAGCTTGTTTTTGAGCCGCAGCACACGCATTACTGCCTCGTCAAGCAGTTCTTCGGACACCTCGCCGCTCTTTACCAGCTCCTCAAGGTTATCGAGATAGCAGTCGGACATCATATCAATGTCCACGCCCGAATTCATTGCCTTTTCCGCTGCGTCGCGGCTGTCCTCCGCCGCACCGTGAATTATGGTCTCGCCGATAGCGTTATAGTCGCTTATCAGCACGCCCTCAAAGCCCATTTTCTCCCTGAGAACGTCACGGAGAAGCTTTCGGGATATGGTGCAGGGAATACGGTCAAGGGTGTTGAATGCGGTCATTGCCATCTCAGCCCCCGCATTTACAGCTGCCTCATAGGCAGGGAGATAGTCCTCGAAAAGAGTCCTTTCCGAAAGCTCGGCAACGTTGTAGTCCCTTCCGGACTGCACTGCGCCGTATGCGGCAAAATGCTTGAAGCAGGAGGCGACTTTGCCCTTGTCTCCGCAGTTTTCCCCCTGAAAGCCCCTTACTGCAGCGGCAGTCATTTTCGAGTTAAGGCAGGGGTCCTCGCCGAAGCTCTCCATGCACCGTCCCCAGCGGCTGTCGCGGGCAAGGTCTGCCATGGGCGAGAAGGTCACGTGTATTCCTGCCGCAGAAGCTTCCTTTGCGGCAGCTTCGGCAGTCTCTCTTACAAGCTCGGGGTCAAAGCCTGCTCCCAGGGCAATGGGCACGGGAAAAGCGGTCTTGTAGCCGTGGATAACGTCCGCCATGAACATTGCGGGGATATGGTGAGGCTGCTCCTTCATAAACTCGTCCTGGAGCTTTTTAAGGCGCACTGCTCCGTCCGAGCCTAAGATACTGCCCATACGGTACGCCCTGTTATCCGTAAGATGAAAGCGTGCGGCAGGACCTGTGAGGAAGTCTCCGCCGCCGTAAAAATCACCGTTGAGCTGAACAAGCTGCTCGACCTTTTCCGTTACGGTCATATCACTCAAAAGCTCCGAAAGCTGTTTTTCGGTCATTTTTGTCATTCCTTTCCATTGAAAATATCCCATAGCTTTACTCAAAGTTTATCATAAATTTCTCATAACGTCAACCGATTTTCCGCATATTTTATTGTTGACCGTTTTACAGTTTATGTAAAATAAATCAAGGGGAAACACAGAATGTATTAAATCAAAGTAAAAAACAGAGTTATTGTAAACTACATCCAATTTATATGTTGACAAATATTTCCCGATGTGCTATGATAAACAGGCAATGAAAAAAGGAGGCATTTTTTATGAGTGATACGAAAAAGAAGCTGAGCGCAAAGGATATGGCGTTTACGGGAATGTTCGCGGCGGTAATTGCCGTTCTTTCCCAGGTGGCGATACCCATTCCCTCGGGAGTGCCCGTGACGCTCCAGACCTTTGCGGTGGCGCTGGCGGGCTACACCTTAGGAATGAAGCTCGGAACAGCTTCGGCGGCTGTATATGTGCTTATCGGCACCATCGGCGTGCCCGTTTTTGCAAATTTCAAGGGCGGACTTGCATCTCTCACAGGCCCCACAGGCGGATTTATCTGGGGCTTTATCATCATGGCGTTTTTCTGCGGTCTGGGAATGGACAGGACAAAGAAGATACCTGCCATTCTTTTGGGAATTGCGGGACTTCTCATCTGTCATCTCTGCGGAGCTGCACAGTTTACCATGATAAAGCAGGGCGGCTTCCTTCAGAGCGTGCTGCTGGTATGCGTCCCCTATCTTCTCAAGGACGTTATTTCGGTAGTGCTGGCATTCGGTCTTGCGGCGGTCATCCGCAGCAGAGCAAAGCTCAGCAGAAAGGCTGAGGCAGGCTGAGGCAGGCTGAGGCAGGCTGAGCCTGCAGCCACTCGTTCTATAGTTTACACGGACGGCAGGCATACGGCTCGGTAACTATACAAACAGGCTATTACAATTTATAGCAAGACACAGAAATAAACTGACAAAAGGAGGCGAGTGCAAAGCTTGAAGAGTTAGGAACGAACCCGCAGGCAGGCTTGCCGCCTGTCAAGGGTGAGTGACGACACTATTCAAGCTTTGAACCGCCGAACTTGGCAGGATATTTTTGTGGATTGCTATAATTTTGTGATATTTTAAAGTTTCCCTCTTGAAATTTTTTGCGAGATGTGTTATAATTATAAAAATAATATGCATATATGCAGAGGAGGGGAAATGTATGGGAATATCGCCAATAGGAACAGGCACCGCCGCTCCCGGGGGCTTTGTCTCGGGCGGAGATACGGGCACCAATATACAGCGAAAGCTTACCGAGCTTAAAAAGCAGCGTGAGGAATTTGTGGGCGCTCAGAACAAGGTTACGGACAAAAACGCTCTCTCAAACAAGATAGCCGCTCTCGACAGGCGGATAAGCAATCTTGAAAACAGGCTTGAAAAGCTTAATGAACAAAACGGTGAATGTCAGACCTGCAAGAACCGCAAATATCAGGACGGCTCGGACGATCCCGGAGTTTCCTTCAAGACTGCCTCGAAAGTTGCTCCCGAAGCAGCTGCATCGGCTGTGCGCGGTCACGAGATGGAGCACGTTTACCGAAACCGTGCGGAGGCTGCCAGAGAGGGCAGGGAGGTAGTTTCCCAGAGCGTCAGGTTGAAAACGGGCATATGCCCCGAATGCGGCAAGGCATATATTTCGGGGGGCGAGACCCGCACCGTTACAAAGGCGAAAAACGAGCCCGATTTTTCCGCGGGAACGGAGACAGACCCCAAGGGAAGTCTGTTTGATACGGTGGCATAATAACTTGTGATACAAAAACCGCCATTGGCTTTATAGGTCAATGGCGGTTCTTCTTATGTACTTATCAGTTGAACTCTTTTACGATATCGTTCATTCTCTTTACCTCGTCGGTAACGGAACGGGCGGTATCGGCGCTCCTTTCGGAGGTGCGGGATATCTGCGCCACCACCTCGGCTATCTGGTCCATCTTTATCTTCACAGCCTCGGCAGAAGCGGTCTGACCCTCGGCAAGCCGCTTTATCTCCTCGGACTGTCTTGCGCTGTCCTCGGAAATGCGTATAACATCGTCCATCTTGTCGGCAATGCCCTCGGCAAGAACGGTTCCGCCTCTTACAGCCTCAATGCTTGTGGCTATGAGGGAAGAGGTGTTCTTTGCAGCCTCGGCGGATTTGTTGGCAAGATTTCTTACCTCGTCCGCAACTACCGCAAAGCCCTTGCCTGCGTCGCCTGCCCGGGCAGCCTCAACGGCGGCGTTAAGAGCAAGGATATTGGTCTGGAAGGCAATGTCCTCGATAGTTTTGATAATGCTCTCGATCTCTCTTGAAGCCTTTGCAATGTCATCCATCGCATTTACCATATTGCGGACCTCTTCATTGCTGGAACGGAGAGTTTCGTTGCTCTTTCTCGCAGACTCGGAAGCGCTTTCAGACTCGCTGAGACTGAGATGAGCCTGATTTGTGATATTTCCGATATCCGAAACGATATTGCCGATAGTAGCCTCCTGCTCCTCGGCGTCGGCGCTGAGAGAGGAGGATATCTGCTCCATAAGGGAGGCGGTGCTGTTAAGGCTGGAGGATATCTCCGCTATACGGGAAACTACGTCTCCCTGCTTTGCCATAAGCGCCTTGTTGCCGTCCACCTGCTCGTTCATCTGCTCAAGAAGCCCAGATGTTTTCTGCTCGGCGGCTCTGGACTGCTCGATATACTTTATGCTCTGCCTGATAAAATACATTATCAGCGTGGCGCATATATTCATTCCGATAATGCCCTTGATAAGGAACTCAAGCCCTGCTCCCTGATAAAAAAAGCTTCTGAAAAAAAGCGCGCCGACAACGGCTATATCCATAATGACCCAGTGTATCTTGATATTAAGGATATTGTAATAAACGGCGGCAATGGACATTGACGCCAGCATGAGCGGGAACATTCCGTGCATCTCATGCTTTGCGGAGGATATGAGGATTATGGCAAGCAGCTGAGCCTGAGAGAGTATTATTCCTCTTACAGAGCCGCTGAGCTTGTTTTTAAGCAGCATGACCGCCACAGGAACAATGATGCCTATGGCAATAGTCACTGCGCCTACTGCGGCAGCTCCCGATACGATATTTACTATTCCGAAAACAAGGCATACGCCCGCAATAAAGAGCATATGCGTTTTAATGACCTTTTCGGAGACTGCTATGGTATTGTTTTTTTCCGTCATATTTTTTCCCAGCCTTTACGGTTTATTTTGCAGGATAAAAATTTCACTCTGATTATAACATATTCCGACAATGATGTCAACCGAAAAAAACCATATTTTTGAAGTTCGCTTTCCCGGCTCTGTATATTCCTTAAACGTTTACGACAGTTAATCACAATTGTCGAAAAAATATTTGTCTAATATTCCTATTGAAAAAACTGCACAGATATTTTATAATATTTTTAGGCAGATTTTTACAGTAGATAGTTCAGGTTCCGCAAATAATTTCGAGTAAGGAGAGAAAGAAATATGATACCTGTTATCAACAAGGAAGATTTTGAGGAAAAGCTCAGACAGGAGCTGCAGGTGGAGTTCAATGTTACTCCCATCGACGCTTCTGATAACCAGATCTACAAGGCTCTTTCGGCTGTTGTGGTCGAGATCCTCAGAGCAAAGAGAAGAAAGTTCAGAAACCAGACCCACTCCGCAGGCAAAAAGGAAATTTACTACCTTTCAATGGAATTCCTTATGGGACGTTCCCTCAAGACAAGCCTTTACAACCTTGAAATAAACGACATGGTAGAGGATATCCTCAAGAAGTGGGACGTCAATATCGAAAGAATTTACGATTACGAGCCCGACGCAGGTCTCGGAAACGGCGGTCTCGGCAGACTTGCTGCCTGCTACCTTGACGGTCTTGCTACAGACGGCTATCCCGCAATGGGCTACTCCATCTGCTACGAGTACGGTATCTTCAAGCAGAAGATAGAAGAGGGCTGGCAGACTGAGCTTCCCGATAACTGGCTTCCCGGCGGCGACTGCTGGCTGGTTCCCAAGACTGACAAGTCCATCGAAGTTCACTTTGACGGCGAGCTGAAGGAGTACTGGGATCAGCAGTATCACCATGTTTCCTATGTTAACTACAACACCGTTGTTGCAGTTCCCTATGATATGTACGTTCCCGGCTACGGCAGCGACGGAGTTTCCGTTCTCAGACTGTGGCAGGCAAAGGCTCCCTCCTTCGATATGAAGATGTTCAACCAGGGCGACTATGCAAGAGCTCTCGGTCAGAACACCGTTGCTCAGGCTATCTCCAAGGTGCTCTACCCCAACGATAACCACCTTGAGGGCAAGAGCCTCAGATATCGCCAGCAGTATTTTATGTGCGCTGCTTCCGTGGGCGATATCGTTAACCGTCATATGTCCGTTTACGGCACTCTGGACAACCTCCACGAAAAGGTTGCTATCCACATCAACGACACTCACCCCACTCTTGCTATCCCCGAGCTTATGCGCATACTCCTTGATGACTGCGGCTACAGCTGGGACAAGAGCTGGTACATCGTTACAAATACATTCGCTTACACCAACCACACCGTTATGGCTGAGGCTCTCGAAAAGTGGGACGTTAACCTTGTCCGCCAGATCACTCCCCGTATCTTCGACATCATCTGCGAGATCAACCGCCGCTACTGCGAGGAGCTTATGGAGAGGATCGGCGACGGAAACAAGGTCTCCAGAATGTCCATCGTACAGAACAACCAGATCCACATGGCTCTCCTGTGCGTATGCGCTTCTCACAGCGTAAACGGTGTTTCCAAGCTCCACTCCGAGATCATCAAGACCGATGTATTCAGCAACGAGTACAGCTACACTCCCCACAAGTTCCAGAACGTTACCAACGGTATCGCTTACAGAAGATGGCTCCTCCAGTCCAACCCCGGACTTACAAACCTCCTTTCCGAGACCATCGGCGACGGCTTCAAGAAGAATGCTTCCGAGCTTTCAAGCTTTGTCAAGTACGAAAACGACAAGAAGGTCCTCGACCAGCTTGCCAAGATCAAGCTTGAGAACAAGAAGCGCTTTGCAAAATATGTTCATCAGAACTTCGGCGTAGACCTGAATACAAACGCTATCTTCGATGTTCAGGTAAAGCGTCTCCACGAATACAAGAGACAGAACCTGAACGCTCTGAACATCATTGCCGAGTACAACGCTCTGCTTGAAAATCCCAATATGGAATTTACTCCCAAGACCTATATCTTTGCTGCAAAGGCAGCTCCCGGCTACTATCTTGCAAAGCAGATAATCAAGATGATCTGGGCTCTGGGCGAGGAGATAAGAAAGAATCCCGTTATCAGCAAGAAGCTGCAGGTGTTCTTCCTTGAGGACTACCGCGTAACCATGTCCGAGCTGCTCATGCCCGCAGCTGAGGTTTCCGAGCAGATCTCTCTGGCAGGCACAGAGGCTTCGGGTACAGGAAATATGAAGCTCATGCTCAACGGCGCTCTTACTCTCGGTACTCTTGACGGCGCAAACGTTGAGATCAAGGAGCAGGTCGGCAAGGACAACATCTTCATCTTCGGCATGACCACCGAGGAAGTCCTTGCAAAGAAGGCTCAGGGCTACCGTCCCGAGGAGTATGTAAACAACAACGAGGTCATCCGCAAGGCTCTCGCAAAGATGTACAGCGGCATCAACGGCTGCACCTTCGAGGAGGTCGCAGACACCCTCAAGTTCAAGGATCCTTATATGGTACTTGCAGACTTCGACGCTTACCAGTCCGCTCAGCAGTACGTTTCCGAGTGCTACAAGGACAAGGCTAAGTGGAACAAGATGTCTCTCCACAACATCGCAGGCGCAGGCATATTCTCCGCTGACCGCGCTGTTGACGAGTACGCTAAGAACATCTGGAAGCTTACTAAGTAATTTAATATCAATAACAAAAACTGCTCCCGACGCTGCATTGTCGGGAGCAGTTCAATCTGTCGAAAAAGAAATGATAATTATATAATATGCACAAACCAATGTAAAAATTGCTTTGTCAAAAACGTTCCACCGGAACGTTTTTGAGGGTAAGTTACCTAAAACTTGTAAGAAGGGGAGGCGGTCGTGTCCGCCTCCCCTCGAAATGCTGTCGCATTTCTCACCCCTTGCTCCGTTTTGGAAGGATAAAGGAGATTTCGCCCTCTGCGGAGGGCGACAAGGGGACGCCGTCCCCTTGACCCCTGCCACCTTTGAAAAGGTGGACGAAACTTTTAGTGTTGTGTTTATTTGTGCAACTTTTATCATTTATCCGCTTTATCGACAGACTGACTGCTCCCGATGCATTGTCGGGAGCAGTTTTTGTTATTGATATTGAGAATATTATTTCACAAGCGATTCAAGGAAAGCTCTTGCCTCCGCAGCACCGCCGCAGGACTTAAAGCTTTCGGATATCTTTTTTGCGGCGTTTTTGTACTTCGTATCATTCAGCACCGTTTCTATCGCCTTTAAAATATCCTCCCTGCCCACAGACGAAAGCGAAATGCCTGCACCAAGCTCCTCGGTGCGCGCCGCAACCGCTCCCTGCTCGGGAGTCTGGGGACAGAGTATCAGCGGCACTTCAAAATACAGCCCCTCGGAAGCGGAGTTCATTCCGCAGTGGGTGATGAACACATCGGCGATCGACAGCACAGCCATCTGGTCAACATACTCGTAAACCTGTATATTATCGGGGAGAGTGCCGAGATCATGGCTGTTTGTGCCGCAGGAGATTATCACCTGATAGTCCGTTCCTTTCAGCGCCTCGATGGCATTTCGGTATATCTCCTCGTTTTTCACCACCGTGCCCATGGAGATGTAAACCGTCTTAGCCCCGGTCTTTTCCATCGGCTTTTCAACGGGTCTGATGGAGGGACCGATGAACCGGTACTTGTCCGAGAAGGTCTCCGCACAGGGCTGGAAATATTCCGATGTGTAGACAACAGTGTTTGTATCGTTGTCATTTGTGACTATCTCCATTATGCTTTTGACGGGATAGCCCTTGTCACGGAGTCTCTGTATGTGCTTATTAGCCTTGGGCATTGTGAACATCATTTTAAAGAGGTCGAGGGGTCCTTGCTTCATATACCTTGAGGAGTGATTGTTGAATGCGAAGGTGGTAGTCGAGGAAACATAGGGGATATTGTATTTCATTGCTGTAAGCTTGCCCCAGTATGCAACCGAGTCGGACACGATGAGGTCGGGCTTTATCTCCTTTACCATTTCCGACACCTTATCGTCCAGCGCAAGGGTGGAATTTACGAGAAGCTCGGCGGCAAAAGCCATATCCTTTCCCACCTTGTCGGCATTTCCTTTGTCCTCCATCTCAAAATCACAGCCGTCACAGCTTATGAAAACCGCTCCCGCCTTTTCTATCTTCTCCCTGAACTGCTCAAAGGAGAAATAGTATACCTCATGTCCCGCAGAGGTCATTTCCTTTACTAAGCCCAGTGTAGGATTTGTGTGTCCGTGTGCGGGAATGCAGAACCACGCTATTTTCATAATGACTCTCCTTTTTTATCTGTTATCTTTTACCATATTTTTCCGAAATGCTATAACGGAAATAATGACTGCTCCCAGGGTGTATGCCAGAACAATGAGCATATCCGTTCCGAGATTTGCGGTACTGCCTGCCATAATGCTGCGGACAGCTCTTACCGAGTGGTAGAAGGGCAGGGCAAGGCAGACGCTGCGAAGTCCGCCGCCTATGCTCTCAACGTCCATCCATATTCCGCCAAGCATTCCTGCGGCAGAGATGATTATGGAGCAAAGTCCCGGTGCGGCATTGCTGCCCATCACGCTTCCGAAAAACAGTCCGAAGCCTATGAACATCACCGCTGTGGGGATAAGGGACAGGAGCGCAAGGAGCACCCTGCCTATGTTCATCTGCACATCTTCCGCTGCAGCAATTACAAAGGAAGCGGCGAAGGTTATCACCGACTGTATGACCGAAAGAAGGATTATAGGCAGATAATAGCCGCCGATAAACTCCCATGCCTTCATAGGAGAGGCATAGAGACGGGTAAGGAATGCGCCTGTTCTGTCCTGTGAAAGGAGCAGCGCCGCAAAGAGCATTACAAAGGAAAGTCCGAACACAGCAATTCCGCCGGACAGATTGTCAATGCGGAAAACAGTCATTCCCGCCTCGGGGGGTATGCTGCTGTTTACCACCGTCATAATGAGCAGCATTACAATGGGAAAGCCGAGACAGAATATGTAGCTTAACGGGTCTCTGAGCAGCTCCTTGAGATTTCTTTTTGAAAATACTGCCGTTCTCATACTGCTTCTTCCTTTCCTGCGCTTCTCTCGGCAATTTCGATAAATGCGTCCTCGAAAGTGTCCTTGCCTGCAAGCTTTTTCAGCTCGTCGGCTGTTCCCACTGCCCTGAGACAGCCCCCTGTCATAATTGCAATGCGGTCGCAGAGGGCTTCCGCTTCGTCAAGGTAATGGGTGGTGAGGATAATGGTCATTTTTGATTTAAGTCCCTTTATGACATTCCACAGCTCCCGCCTTGCCAGCACGTCAAGTCCTAAGGTAGGCTCGTCAAGGAAAAGTATCCTCGGTGAGGTCACAAGTGCCATTGCAATGCTGACCTTCCTCTGCCAGCCTCCCGAAAGGGTCTTTGCCCTGCGGTCAAGGACAGAACTGAGGGAAAGCTCGCTTATCACCCTGTCCACTGCTCCCCTGGGGTCGTCGATGCCGTAAATATCCGCCATAAACTCAAGGTTTTCCTTGACCGTAAGCTTGGGAGCTACGGCAGTTTCCTGAGTGGAGAGGTTAATTATCCGCTTTACCTCACTGCTTTCGGTGATAATGCTCTTCCCGCCCAGAAAGGCTTCGCCGCTGTCGGGCTTTGTAAGGCAGGATAACATTTTTATGGTGGTGGTCTTTCCTGCGCCGTTGACGCCCAGCAGTCCGAAAAGCTCTCCCGAGGCGATGTCAAGGGTGAGGTCGTTTACGGCGGTAAGACTGCCGAAGGTCTTTCTGAGGTTTTTTATCTCTACAGATGAATTTTCCATAGCTATTCCTTTCACTCGCCCTCATTTTCCGAGGGGATAACATCTTCAAGGGTGATGTCCTTGCAGCCTGCGGCTTTCATTGATTTGAGCACGTCCAAAAAGAAGGAGGTCTTGCAGAGGGCTAAGCCGCCCTGAGACTCATCTCCCAGCACCAGGAGCAGCTCTCCTTCCTTTATGCCGAATATCTTCAAAGCCTTTTTGGGTATCTTGAAGCTGCCGTCCTTTCCCACCCTGACCGCACCGAAAATGTGCTTGCCCCGGGGAGTTATGTCCTTTTTCTCACCGTCCGTAACAGCTTCAAAAAGGCTGTCAAGGGTCACATCGTACAGGTCGGCAAGGGCTCGGCAGTTGTAGATATCGGGGAGACTGTCGCCGCTTTCCCACTTTGCCACCGCCTGACGGGAAACATTCAGCTTCTCCGCCACCTGCTCCTGAGACAGTCCGCTCATCTTGCGAAGCCGCTTTAAATTTGATTCTATCATCTGTTATTCTCCATTCTGCGGATATACGCGCTGTCCGCTTTCGTTATTTTTATTATACGGTATTATAAACACCTTTTCAACCAAGCAAAGCTTACAAAAAATGCAACCGGCGGTTGCATTTTGTAAAGATATTTATCAGTCGTGCCGTTCATCGGAGTCAAAGGTCTCGCAGAAGCGTGCGGCAAAGGCAGGCG
>NZ_JBJERV010000007.1:18420-59713 GCF_051882455.1 Huintestinicola sp.
GAGAGTCGTGCTCGTAATCGGGGTCTCCGTGACGGATGATAAGAAGCTTCATAGGGATAATATTCCTTTCTGTTTTAACTCAGTTCAGCGAATAAGGATATCTGTACTCGCTCACCCTCCACAAGCCATCCTCGCAGCGCTCGATAACGAAATTGCCGCCGTCGGTGTAGCCTGTGAAATTGCCCGTTTCGTCAAATTTCTCCTGTCTTGAGCGGAAAACCATTCTGTCCTCCGTAACGCTTACATCGGAAAATGTGAGAGTGCCCAGAGTAAAGTCATATCCCCCGTCTCCCGCAATGCCGTACAGCTCGCCGTTTATATCCGTATACCGCTGGGGTGCGGCGGCAAATATCCTTTCGGCGGTCTTGGGAGTGAAAATGCTCTTTAAATATTTTTTCAGATCCTTTACCGAGTCAAAGCGGCTGTCGTCTATCCTGAAATAATAATCCGAAAGCTCGCCGTCCTCGGGGCGGGGCATTTCCACATAATTCTCCCAGTCGGAGATGTTGAATGCGGTCATTGTGAAATACTGGGCGGCGGAATTTGCGGCTGCCCAGCAGGCATATCCGAAATAAAGGGTGTTTTCCTCGGTTATCTCTTCATACCCTGCCACCATTCGGGGAACGCTGTACTCGAATTTAAGCGTTTTTATCTTCACCCTGCTCTCAATGGGACGGGGGTCGCCGTCCTCATCGTAAAGGTCGCTGTCGTCAACGGTTATCTCGTAGATGAATTTGTCGGGCTCGCTGTGGTATAGCTGTGTGCGGTCGATGTAGTCGTGGACCGTTTCTTCCGCCTCTCCGTCGCCGTCGGTGTCCTCGGAGCTTACCACGTTTATCTCACGAAGCTCCCCGTCCCTGTCAACGGTGTACATACGGCTAACGCAGTATATGGCATTATCCCCGTGCTTGTCCAGCTCCTCCTGAGTAATGTCAAAGGTAAACTGCATGATGTCGGGGATATAGGTATCGTCAATATCGTTCTTTATTATCTTCACAGCCGACGATGCATAGCTTTGTTCATAAGGGAAAGAGGGCTCATAGCCTGTGGGGGCGGTTATAACGAAATCTCTCGTTTCATAGAGGTTATTTTCCACCGTTACCGCTATCTCATCGGGATATTCCCCGGGCTTCACGGTAATGAGATAGTTTTCGGCGGCTCCGCGGACCTCAAAGGAATAGCCCGAAAAGGGCTCCGGAGGCGCCTCAGATGATGTCTCTTCTGTCGGGAGAGCTGTGCCGTTTGAGGGAAGAGATGTGCCGGCAGTCTCCTGTTCTTTATTCTCCCCCCCGCAGCCGCAGAGGAGCAGGGCGGCGGTCACAAGGGCTATAAATGCTTTTACCATGCGCTTTGTCATAATAAACATCCTTTCTGCTTTTATTATAGCAGATACAAAAGCGATTTGCAATTACAATTGGGTTACAAGTTGATGTTATTCCTCTGCCAAACTTTTTTCAAAAAAACCCTTGCAATTTAAATTGTAATATGCTATAATGTATTTCAGATGGTCGCAATCCGATATATAGGTGTGCGGGCCCTGTGCAACAAAACACCGTGAACCATGTCAGGCGGGGAACCGAGCAGCATTAAGCGGTACGTTTCGTGTGCCGCAGCAAGCCTGCACACCTATGTATCGGATTTTTGCTTTTTAGGAGTTGTAGAGATCAAGTGAAAAAATCTTTTCTGTCCCGATTTTGGGACGTTTTTAAAAAATCCGCACCTAAAGCACATCTGCTTCTGCTCCTGCTCGCTGTACTGCTTATCGCTGCGGGTATTTCCGAAGACAGTGCCGAATTTATTATCATCGGCATCGTGATGATCTGCCTTTCCGCAGCTGCTATGATACCTGAAGTATTATCGCTGTTCATTCCCGGCTCGGGATCTGATTTCGTTTCCGATTATGACAGGGAGGTCATCGGCAAGGCATTTGCCTCGGGAGAGAAAAAGCGTCTTTTTTACGAAGGCTTCGAGCTTTTCCGCAATGACCGTAACGAGGACGCTTTAGAGTATTTCAGAGAGCTTTGCAATAAAAGCCTTACCGACAGGGAGACGGGCGTGCTGGCGTTTTATACGGCGATATGCTATAACCGTCTGGGCTTTTCCACCAATGCCGCTCATCAGGCGGTCATTGCGGCGGACAAGGACGTTCAGACTGCCGAGTCCCTGCTTATGGCGGCAAGGAGCTTTAATATGTCCGCAAGCTATTCTTCGGCGGCGGAGATCTATGAGAGGCTGCTGCCCATTGCCGAGGAGCGGGGCATTTTTCCCTTTTTATACAATGAGATGGGCAAAATGTACCTCTCCGCCAACGACCCCGTTCACAGCAGAGAAGCCTTCGAAAAGGCTGTAGAATACGGTCTTGACCCCGTCACGGCTCACGGAGGACTTGCTCTTGTAAGTCTCCTTGAGGGCAAAGAGGACGAGGCTTGCGAAAGATACCGCCTTGCGCTTATTGCAAGGATAAACGATACCGAGGGCTACAAGGATTACTGTGCTCAGATATGCACTGCCAACGGCTACCCCGAGAATTTCTTCGAGGAGCATCTTAAAGCAAAGTACCACAGGGCATAAGCCCATATCCCCATAATTTCCGCAGAAAGGAGGAGCAATATGTATCAGGCGCTTTACCGCAAATACCGTCCCACCACCTTTGACGACGTTATTTCCCAGCCCCATATCACCACTACCCTGAAAAATCAGATAATAAACGGCAAGACCGCTCACGCCTATCTGTTCACAGGCTCAAGAGGTACGGGCAAGACCACCTGCGCAAGGATTTTCGCAAAGGCTCTTAACTGCGAAAGCCCTGTTAACGGCAGTCCCTGCGGAAAATGCGATATATGCCGCGACGCTGATAATTTTGCTCTTTCCGATATCATTGAGATAGACGCCGCCTCCAACGGCTCGGTAAACGACGCCCGTGAGCTTCGCGAGGCTGCCGAGTACACACCCGAGCGGTGCAGATACAAGGTATACATCATCGACGAGGTCCATATGCTCTCGAAGGACGCATTCAACGCCCTTTTAAAGCTTATCGAGGAGCCTCCCCCCCATATAAAATTCATTATGGCGACCACCGAGCTCCACAAGGTGCTGCCCACCATTCTTTCCCGCTGTCAGCGCTTTGACTTTATGCGGATAAAGACGGAGGATATCGCCGCAAGGCTCAAATTCGTGGCGCAGAGCGAGAATATTACGCTGACCGACGATGGCGCCGAGCTTATTGCAAAGGCTGCGGACGGCGGTATGCGAGACGCTCTTTCCATACTGGACAGATGTATCGCATTTTCCGAGAACGTCACCGCTGAGGTGGTGTCCGAAGCGGCAGGCATTGCGGGCAGAGAACAGCTTTTTGCCCTTGCGGAAGCTATTGCCGACAGGGACCCTGCCAAGGCTCTTGACATCATTTCCGCGCTGTATGACAGCTCCAAGGATATGCAGAGGCTATGCGAGGAGCTGGCGGCGCAGTTTCGCAATGTTATGATAGCAATTTCCGCTCCCGACCGCACAGGCATTATCGTTTGCCTTCCGTCGGAGCTTGAGACTATAAAAAGGATAGCTTCAAAGCTTACTTTAGAACAGGTCCTGGGCTTTCTGGACGCTCTTTCCGCCTGCGCCGAGCGAATGGGCAGGTCCCTTGCAAAGCGCATAGATATGGAAATGTGCGTTATCAGAATGTGCAGCGGCACGTCTCAGAGCAAGGCGGCGCCTGACAGCGGTGAGATAGCTGCTCTGAATGCAAAGATAGCCGAGCTTGAAAGAAGGCTGGCAAACGGCGTTCCTGCGGCAAATGCGGCGCAGAGAAATGCTGTCCCTCCGAAGAGAGAGCCCGTCAAGGATATTTCCTCGGCTCCCGAGGGTTCGGAGTTTATTTACATCGACAAGTGGTTTGACGTTATCGAGCGTATGAAGACTCTTTGTCCTGCGCTGGCTCCCCCCCTTGTTAATTCCTACGGCTACAATATGGGCGGCAAGCTGGTCATCAACAGCAAAGAGAACCTTATCAGGGTGCTTCTTAAATCCTCCGAGAACAAGGCAAAGATACTCGAGGCTGTAAGGGACATCACGGGAATTTCTCTCTCCACCGTCCTCACAGGCTACAGAGCAAGCCTTGACAGGTCGGGAGACAAGCCTGCGGCTGATGAAAAGCCCGATGCCGACCCCGCAGAGAAGCTTGACACCCTTCTGAAAAAGGCGGAGGACGGCGGCATTCCCGTTGACACGGTTTAAGCTTTTAACGGAGGCTGCAGGAAAATGCGGCATTTTCCGTTTAATAAATTTTAAAATAAAAATTCAAAGGAGTATTTTATTATGAAGGCAAGATTACCACAGGGCATGGCAGGCGGCGCTCAGAATATGCAGAGCATGATACGTCAGGCTCAGAAAATGCAGGAGCAGATCACAAACGTTCAGGAGGAGATCGAGAACGAGACCTTTACCGCTACCACAGGCGGCGGTGTTGTTGAGATAACCATGAACGGCAGAAAGCAGGTACAGAGCCTTACCATCAACCCCGAGGTCGTTGACAAGGACGATGTTGAGACCCTTCAGGATCTTATCATCAGCGCTGTGAACGAGTGCGTAAAGCAGATCGAAGAGACCTCCGAGTCCAGAATGGGCGCTGTAACAGGCGGAGTTTCCTTCCCCGGTCTTTTCTGATAAGATCACATTAAACTAAACGGCGGCAAATATGCCGCCGACAGTCTGTCGAAAAAGCCGCGATCTTGCACCGAACAAAAGGTTCATCTGCATAATTCGGCTTCAATACGTAAATTACCGAGCCACAGAACAGGGAAATCATTGCTATTTCACCAACGAGGTGGCTTCAGCGACACGCTGACGGCGGCAAATATGCCGCCCTGATTTTTCACTTGAAAGGTATGATATTCGTGGCAAACAGCACTGCTCTCCCCCTGGTCTTACTCGCGGAGCAATTCGCAAAGCTCCCCGGCATTGGTATGAAGACTGCTCAGAGGCTGGCATATTTTGTTATGGGAATGAGCGACGAGGAAGCAAGGGAGTTTGCCGACGCTATCATCAACGCCCATTCTACGGTAAAGGAGTGCAGCGTCTGCTGCAACCTTACCGACAGCGGCGTGTGCCCCATTTGCGCCGACGACCTGCGTGACACTTCGGTCATATGCGTGGTGGAGACCCCCAAGGATATCACTGCTTTCGAGCGGACAAACGAGTACAAAGGCGTTTACCACGTGCTCCACGGGCTTATATCCCCCCTTGACGGGGTCACTCCCGAGCAGATAAGGGTCAAGGAGCTTCTTGAAAGGATAAAAAAGGGCGGCGTGAACGAAGTCATTATGGCGACTAATCCCACTGTTGAGGGCGAGGCCACTGCTATGTACATCTCAAAGCTCTTAAAGCCCCTGGGCGTCAAGGTAACACGTCTGGCATTCGGTCTTCCCATCGGCGGCACTTTAGAGTTTGCAGACGAGGTCACTTTATTCAAAGCTTTGGAAAATCGCAGCGAAATTTAGCAGATATAGACTAATATTAAGATATTTTTTGTGCATATATACAAAAACAGCATTTTCCTATTGATTTTTCATTCGGAATATGGTATGATATTAAAGTCGTTAAAGATATTACCGGTTAGCTTGAAGCCCTTATGCCGATATTGGGATATAGCCAAGCGGTAAGGCAACGGACTTTGACTCCGTCATTTCGTGGGTTCAAATCCCGCTATCCCAACCAAATACTGGGGTGTAGCCAAGCGGTAAGGCACTTGACTCTGACTCAAGCATCTCCGGGGTTCGAATCCCTGCACCCCAACCAAAGAACAGTCGATTTATATCGGCTGTTTTTTTATTGTATTTTTCTGAACATATACAAAAAGCGGCTGCACTCTGACAGCCGCTTTTATCATTTTATAAGCTTTTTTATCTGTACTTTCTCATGGTCTTCACAATGAAGTATGCCACGCCGCCGATAACTGCAAGGATAACGAGAATGAACAGAATGGTGGTGATGACCGAAACAAATCCGCTGGGACCCTGATAAAGGGAATTGTCGATATCGCCGACGTTGGCAATGGTCTTGCCGTAGTTGTCCACAATGGTGATATCATCGAACATTCCCAGCTCCCCGTCAAAATCCTGGATTATGGGGAAGGAAACGCCCACCTTGGTATTCTCCGAATCTGCGGGAATGGATATGGAAGCGACTCTGTAGCTGCCTGCGCTGTTTGTAAGGAAGTTCGCCGACTGCCAGCCTGCGCCGTCGGAAAATATCTCAAACTGTCCCGTCGCCTTTGCTGCCTTGTCGGAAACGTTGATGTAAATGTTGAAGGTATAGCCGCCGAAGTTTTCAAGCCCGAAGTCTGCGGCATCAAGATAAAATCCGCCGTAACGGTTGCTGAGACTGCCCTTGAAGCTTTCGCTGAGCTTTAATGCCTTGCCCGAGAGCGCGCCTTTATCGGTAAGCTCCATTGTAAGACCTGCATCGGCCGCATTTCCGAAGCTATGTATATACTCCAGAGACTTTTCTGTGTCAAAGGTTATGGTAGTTTCTCCGGGATTGTCGGTTTTTTGCGGTTCCGCATATACTGCGGTGCTCATTGTAAAGGCTGCGGCTGCCGCCAGCAGGACAGATAATAATTTTTTCATTAGCGACCCATCTTTCTCTCTGTTTTTTCTTTTCTCTCATAGGTGATCAAGCTCCGATACTATAATCACACATTTTAATTTTATTACAAATCCCCCGATTTGTCAATAGAAATAGACTTCTTTATTTTGTCAATTTTTTATCACAGAATTTAATACTTTTCACTAACACTTCTAAAAAAGGCGGGGAACGAAACGCTCCCCGCCGAAATGCTGTTATTCTGCGCTGCTGAGCGAAAGTATTACGTCTGAAACAAGATTTGCGGGAAGCTGCTCATAGCGGACAAATTCAAACTCAAAGCTGCCTCTGCCTCTTGTTATCTGGCGAAGCTGCATTGTAAAGGTCTGCATCTCTCTCTCGGGAACTTCCGCGATTATCTCGGTCATTCCCTTTTCCTCAGCAGGGTTCATTCCCAGAACTCTGCCGCGGCGCTTGTTGAGGTCGCCCATAACATCGCCTGTGTTATCGTTGGGGATAAGCGCCTTGAGTGTGCCCACAGGCTCCAGGATAGTGGGGTCTGCCTGCTTTATGCCTTCCTTGAATGCGATGGAAGCGGCGGTCTTGAACGCCATTTCCGAGCTGTCTACGGGGTGATAGGAGCCGTCAACAAGGATAGCCTTTACGCCTGTTACGGGGCAGCCTGCCAGCACGCCCTTGTTCATACAGTCTCTGAGTCCCTTTTCTACTGCGGGGAAGAAATTCTTGGGAACTGCTCCGCCAAATACCTTTTCTTCAAATACAAGCTCGTCGGAGAGACAAGGCTCAAACTCTATCCATACATGACCGTACTGACCGTGACCGCCGGACTGCTTCTTGTGCTTGCCTTCTGCCTTGACCTTCTTGCGGATAGTCTCTCTGTATGCGATGCGGACGGGGGCAAGTGCTGCGTCAACGCCGAATTTGTTCTTGAGCTTGGCTGCGGCTACTTCAATATGCTGCTCGCCCAGACCTGCGATAACAAACTCGCCTGTGGAAGCGTCCTGAGTAAAGGACAGGGCAGGGTCCTCCTCGCAGAGTCTTGCAAATGCTGCGCTTATCTTGCTCTCATCGCCCTGGGACTTTGCCTTGACTGCCATTTTGTAGCAGGGCTTGGGGAATACTATCTTGTCGAGGGAAACTGCCTTGCCCTCGCAGATGGTGTCGTTGGTGGCTGCGCCTATCTTAACGGCGGCACAGATATCGCCTGCGCCTACGGAGGTCACCTCTGTCTGCTTCTTGCCGCAGAGGGTATAGAGCTTGCCTATCTTTTCGGTCTCGCCTGTGGTGGCATTTATGTACTCGGTATTAGCCTTCAGCACGCCGCTCATTACTCTTATGCAGGACATTTTGCCCACAAACTGGTCTGCAACGGTCTTGAATACGAATGCTCTGAGAGGAGCGTCATCGGTGCAGCTGATCTCCTCGATATCGTCGCCCGAATATGCCACAGCGGGAGGACAGTCTGCGGGAGAGGGCATGAGGAGGCATACTTCCTTGAGCAGCATATCGATACCGCCCATTGTGATATCGGAGCAGCAGATAACGGGGGTGATAAGTCCCTTGTTCATACCGTCGTGGAGACCCTTGACAAGCTCCTTCTGTGTGAATGCCTCGCCCTCGAAGAATTTTTCCATAAGCTCGTCGTCGGTCTCGGCAACAGCCTCGGAGAATGCGGCTACAAGACCGTCCATACGGTAATCCATCTTCTCGGATATCTCGGCTGTGGGCATCTCGGTCTCGCTGACGTTGCCCTTTTCGTCGTATTTATAGCACTTCATCTCGATGAGATTTACGTAGGAAACTACCTGTCTGTCCTTGATAACGGGAACGATAACGGGGCAGACTGTGGGTCCGAAAACGGTTTTCAGGTCGGTAAGGACGTTGTAGAAGTTTGCGTCGGGGTCGTCTACCTTGGTGATGACGAACATAGTCGCCTTGCCTGCCTTGCGGGCAGCCTTGTAAGCCTTCTCTGTACCGACCTTTACGCCCGATTTGCCCGAAACGGTTATCATAACGGTGTCGGCGGCTCTTACTGCCTCAAGCATATCCGCTTCAAAGTCGAAAAGTCCGGGTGCGTCAAGGAGATTAAGCTTTAAGCCGTTATATTCAAAGGAAGCTACAGACGCGCCCAGCGACGCCTTGCGCTTTATTTCCTCGGGGTCATAATCGCATACGGTATTTCCGTCGGAGGTCTTTCCCAGACGGTCGGATGCTCCTGCCTTATAGATAAGGGCTTCGGCAAGGGTGGTCTTTCCCGAGCCGCTGTGTCCTGCAATTGCAATATTTCTGATGTTCTCTGCATGGTAGTCGTTCATAATGTGTTCGCTCCTTACTTTAAGTTTTTTTATCGGCGGATAATGGTCTTTCTTGTCAAATTACACAATCAGCCTTACTGTTACAATATATATTATATATCATTTGTATAAGCTTTGCAATAGTTTACTATAATTTTGTACAGAAACTTTAAATTTATATGTCCTTTTTTATTTATATTAACCATAACAGCAAGCGTATTCGGAAAATATTTCCTTTAGGGGAAAAATTTTTGTAAAAAAAGCCTTGTTTTTTCGGCGGAAATGTGGTATTATTGTTGCAGATAGACAACCCGGTTTTATTTGCAAATTATTTTTTGGAGGAAAAGCTATGAAAATGAAAACGTTATCATCTGCGGCTGCCATAGGGCTTGCGCTGGCTATGCTTGCAGGCTGCGGCAAGACTGACGGAAATGAACAGGCAGTGTCGGAGGAAACAGCTGCCGAAACAGCTGCACAGGTGTCCGCGTCACCCGAGGAGGAGGACAAAATAAAGTCAATGACCTCCCTCGAGATGATAAGGGCAATGGGCAACGGCATAAATCTCGGCAACACCCTTGAAGCCTACAATCACAAGGGCTATACGGGCGGTCAGAACCCCGACGGCTTCGAGACAGGCTGGGGTCAGCCCTACACCACCGCCGAGATGATACAGGGCATGAAGGACGCGGGCTTTGACACCATCAGGATACCCGTTGCCTGGACAAACGGCATGAACTTCGAGACGGGTGACTACACCATTGACGAGAGGCTTATGAACCGCGTGGAGACCGTTGTGAACTATGCTCTTGACGCGGATATGTACGTTATCGTCAACGACCACTGGGACGGCGGCTGGTGGGGTATGTTCGGCTCGGAGGAGCAGGCGACAAGAGACAAGGCGCTGGAAATGTACAAGTCAATGTGGGGTCAGATAGGCGAGCATTTCAAGGACTATTCCTACAAGCTCATTTTTGAGTCCGCTAACGAGGAGCTGGGCGACCGTCTCAACGACAAGGATATCACGGGCTCCGAGGGCGTTCTCAAAAAGAGCGAATGCTACGAGACGACCAATATGATAAACAGCGAGTTCGTTAAGCTTATCCGCTCTCAGGGCGGAAACAACGCTGACCGTTTCCTGCTTATCGCAGGGTACAATACGGACATTGCCCTCACCTGCGATGAACGCTTTAAGATGCCCGAGGACTCGGCTGACAGCAAGCTCCTTCTTTCGGTGCATTACTACACCCCCTGGGACTACTGCGGCACAGAGAGCGTTGACCACTGGGGCTCTCCCGGAGATTTCGAGGAGCAGAACGGTCTTTTCGAGAAGCTGTCCAAATTCCCCGAGCAGGGCTACGGCGTGGTTATCGGCGAATATGCGGTAATGACCAAGAGCGGCGTTAAGCCCGACACAGACAAGTTTTACTCCAATCTCCTGGATAACTGCGACCTTTACGATTACTGCCCCGTTCTCTGGGACTGCAGCAATTTCTACAAGAGAGTTTCAAACACCCTTGCAGATGAGACAATTGCGGAGATATTCTCCTCAAGAAGATACGAAAATGAAAAGGACAAGGACACCGATAATATCAAGTCCGAGGCAAAGGCAAGGATAGAGGAGGCTGCCGCAAAGGCTTCCGAGGAGCAGATGGCTTCCATCGACCTGCCCCCTGCGGACGATATGGCTATTGCATGGATAATGTATGCTTCAAGCGACTACGGCGTTGCATACAGCGTGGGCGACCAGTATGACCCCACCAACTCCACTACGGGTCTTAAAGCCGAGAACGTTCAGATAACAGGCGAGGGCACCTACACGGTAAGCCTTGATTTCTCAGAATGCGGTCTTGCCAAGGGCGTGGCATTCTCCGCTCTGGGAATTTCAAACGGCGAGGAGCTTTTCCCCGGCTACACATACACGATCGACGAGATACTCATTAACGGCGAGGTCTTCGAGATGGCAGGCAAGGGCTACACCTGCTCCGATGACGGAAAATGCACAAGAGTCAATCTCTACAACGGCTGGGTAAACGCTGTTCCCGGCGAGGCAAGGACTGCCGACGGCGATCTCTCCGACTGCTCCGCTCAGATCATGCCCCTTACCGAGGGCAAGAGGGTCAAGACTATTGCTGTGACATTTACTGTTAAGGCTCCCAACTGATAAAATAAGCGAATCTCACATCGCCCCGAGGCATTTCTGCTTGCTTCGGGGTGTTTTGCGCTGTTTGAAAAATATTTTTATTAGGCTGTAAGATAAGTCGTCGTTTGTCGTTTTATATTATAAAGACATAACGAAAGGGAGTTTGAGTCTTGAATGATACTCAGATAATCAGGCTATACCAAAGCCGGGACGAAAAAGCCATTGAAGAGTCGGACAAAAAATACGGCTTCTACTGCTTTGCAGTGGCAGACAATATACTGTCAAGCAGGGAGGACTCAGAGGAATGCGTCAGCGATACGTGGCTCAGAAGCTGGCGCATCATTCCCCCGAAATGTCCCGAGGTACTGAAAATGTTCTTTGCAAAGATAACACGAAGCCTTGCTATTGACGTGATAAGGCGGAAAAAAGCCGTTAAGCGGGGGGCGGGACAGCTGTGCGAGGTGCTTGGGGAGCTGGAGGAATGTATTTCGGGCAGGGAAACGGTGGAAAGCGAGCTTGACAGGAAGCTTTTGTGCCAATGTGTAAACCGTTTCCTGTCGGAGCTGCCCCAAAGGGAGCGAAATTATTTCCTGCGAAGATATTTCTTTGCGGAAACGGTCAAGGATATCGCAAAGAGATACAAGGTAAGCGAAAATCTCGTTTCTGTGACCCTGCACCGCACCCGTGGAAGGCTAAAGGACAGTCTTACAAAGGAGGGATTTTTCTATGACGGCGTTTGACCTTTTTACAGCCATAGGCGGCGTGAGCGAGAAGACTCTTGCGGAAACAGAACGTGCTGTCCCCGCAAAAAACGTATGGCTTAGACCTGCCGTTACGGCAGCAGCCTGCCTTATCCTCTGCATTGCGGCGGTCTCCATAATGCAAAGAGAGCAGTCTGAGACTATTCCGGAGGTAAGCGAACAGGAGACTTCTTACGAAACGTTTTTCTCCGAAAGCGAAGCTATGACCCCTTCCGAAGCAGAAACAGAAGTTCCCACTTCTGAGGATATTACGGAAAATGAAACTGCCCCTTCGGAAATGGCGTCTTCCATTGCAATGCAAAATCCGCCGACAATGACCGAGCAGGTCTTGGAGACGGAAACCGCTCCTTCTCAGACCGAAACGTCATTCACGGACAGCGACACTCCCGAAACGGCGATAGTTCCCAAATGGGAGGATATGACCGACCTTGAGCGGTATATTTATCTAAGCTATAACGGCTCCGATTATTCCATAACGACCGAGCATTTTGATGAAAGCGAGCTTAGCTTTCTCGGCAACGGAGAAATTTACGGGTTATTTGATGAACTCTCGGTTGAGGATTGGGAGGAAGGTGCAAAAAAGACTGTTCCCTGCGGGTTTTACAGAATAAACGGCATTTCCCCCGAATATATTATAGCCGTTCCCACCTCGGACGGGTATTATACGGGATATGTAAATCACGATTTCTGCGGCAGGGATATGGGCGATTTCATCAAATCTACAGACTTCTTTACACGTAATCCGTTTACCGTGCTCTACTCGGGTGAAAAATGCGACGGTCTCGACTATTACGAATACTCTCTGCCCGACCTGATAGCCGTGACAGACAGCATACTCCTTTCGGATAAAAGCGTTAAGGCGGAAACCAATCCCCCTGCAAATTCGGGAGCGATTCTTTATGTCGTTCAGAGCGGAGACAAAGCCGTATTTTATGTGTATGAGGGCGGATATGTCCGTATCGGTCAGAAATTTTTCTTCGTTGGAAAGGATAAATGCGCCGCATTTGACAGCTATGTCAGGGAAAACGCCGAATCAGCGTTTGTAAGCTGTGAACGCCGGGACGATACCGAAATAATTCCCGAATAATTTTTATTACCCGTTCTGCCGCCCGAAACAGCGGCAGAACTTTTTTGTATGCTATGTTAGTCAATTGTTATTATTATGCACAATATAGAACTTATGTTTTTGTATAATGAAACAAATATTCTGAAAATGCTTGACATTTTGGAATGTTTGTGCTATAATTGATTTTGGAAATGTGAATAATATAATCTGAAAATTGGAAGCGGGGGACGCCCCCGCGGCGAAATGTTCTGTAATTTATTCGGACATCAGACTGTCGGCTCGGTTACGATACAAATATACTGCCGAATATATTACAATTTGTCAAGCTGCTGTCGTATCTTTCGGCGCGGAGACAAAGCTAATCGTTCCGCACAGACACACAGCGCGACCTCGCTGCGGGGCGTCACCCGCATATTACAATTTTGCAAGCCGATACAAATTCTGTCGGCGCGGAGACAAAGCTAATCGTTCCACACAAACTCACAGCGCGACCTCGCCGCGGGGCGACCCCCGCCGCCGCGGAGACAAAGCAGCAGTTCCGCACAAACACACAGCGCGACCTCGCCGCGGGGCGTCACCCGCCGCCGCGGAGACAAAGCAGCAGTTCCGCACAAACTCACAGCGCGACCTCGCTGCGGGGCGACCCCCGCAGCCGCGGAGACAAAGCAGCAGTTCCGCACAGACACACAGCGCGACCTCGCTGCGGGGCGACCCCCGCCGCGGAGACAAAGCTAATCGTTCCACACAAACTCACAGCGCGACCTCGCCGCGGGGCGTCACCCGCATATTACAATTTTGCAAGCCGATACAAATTCTGTCGGCGCGGAGACAAAGCTAATCGTTCCACACAAACTCACAGCGCGACCTCGCCGCGGGTCGTCACCCGCCGTCATAGTACAAGTCTCTACTGCAATATAATGTTATGATAAACCATAGCAGGAAAGGACTTGATACTTTGAGCAGAAATATCCGCCCCGAGGAAAGGAGCTGCGAGGTGAGCATTGCTCTGGCAGGCAATCCCAATGTGGGAAAATCCACCGTTTTCAACGCTCTGACGGGTATGAAACAGCACACGGGAAACTGGACGGGAAAGACAGTCTCCACCGCACGGGGCAAATGCCTGAGAGGCGGCGGCAATATCGTTCTTACCGACCTTCCCGGGACATATTCCCTGATGGCGCATTCCGCAGAGGAGCAGGTGGCGAGAGACTTCATCGCTTACGGCGGCAGCGAGGGGGTCATTGTGGTGTGCGACGCGTCATGCCTGGAACGAAACCTTAACCTTGTTTTGCAGGTGATGGAGATAACTCCTCATGTTCTGGTATGCGTCAATCTTCTGGACGAGGCGGCGAAAAAGAAGATAAGCGTTGATCTAAATCGGCTGGAGGAGATACTTGGAGTGCCTGTTTGCGGCGTGGTGGCAAGAAATGACACGGGGCTTGACGAGATGGTGGCGAGAGTCGGGGAGATGTGCGGCAACACGCTCTCCCAGCCGCCTGTTATCTATTCCGAGACGGTCGAAAAGGCTATAGCTGAGCTTATGCCGCCCCTGGAAAAGCTTCTTCGGGGCAGGATATGCGAACGGTTTGCGGCACTGCGTATCCTTGAACGGAGCGAGGAGTTTATTTCCACCCTTGACAGCTTCACCTGCGGCGAGCTGAAAAATGCGCTTTCCGATGAGGACGGGGAGCTGGGCTCGGCGTATAACCGCGCTGCCGAAATTTTAGGGGAAAACGGCACGGACGCTGCGGCGCTCAGAGATATGACGGTGACTGCCATTGTCAGACGTGCGGAGGAGATCGCGGGCATGGCTGTCAGGCAGGAGCTGCCCGATTATTACGAGCGCGACAGGCGCATTGACAGGATACTTACTCACAGGATATGGGGGCTGCCCGTTATGCTCCTTATGCTGGCGGTGATATTTTATATCACCATTGCGGGGGCGAATTATCCGTCCGAATGGCTGTCGGCGGCTTTTGGTTCACTGGGTGAGGTCTTCAGGGGGTGGCTAAGGGGTGCGGGCTGCCCCGATCGGGCGGAAAGTATGCTCATTGACGGGGTTTATCGGGTGCTAAGCTGGGTAACTTCGGTCATGCTGCCCCCTATGGCGATCTTTTTTCCGCTGTTCACATTGCTTGAAGATGTGGGGTATCTGCCCAGGGCGGCTTTTAATCTTGACAGGTATTTCAGCAGGGCAAACGCCTGCGGAAAACAGGCTCTTACTATGGCTATGGGGCTTGGGTGCAATGCGGCGGGGGTCACGGGGTGCAGGATAATCGACTCTCCGAGAGAACGGCTCATTGCCATACTCACCAATGTGTTTATGCCCTGCAACGGGCGGTTTCCCGCGCTTATTGCGCTTATCGGTCTGCTGACGGCGGCAGGGTCGGGGGGCAGCCCCATAAGCGCTCTTATGCTGACGGGGGTGATCGCGCTGGGGGCTGTTATCACCTTCGGGACTTCAAAGCTGCTTTCTAAGACGGTGCTGCGGGGTGTGACAGCTTCCTTTGCCCTGGAGCTGCCCCCATACCGCAGACCCCAGATAGGAAAGGTACTTGTCCGCTCCCTGCTGGACAGGACGGTTTTTGTGCTGGGAAGGGCGGTGACGGTGGCGGCTCCTGCGGGGCTTGTTATATGGCTGCTGGCGAATATTACGGTGGGAGGCAGCAGTCTGCTGACGGTTTGCGCAGAATTTCTTGACCCCTTCGGCAGGTTATTCGGTATGGACGGGGTCATTATACTTGCGTTTATTCTGGGCTTTCCCGCAAATGAGATAGTTCTGCCAATTATGATGATGATATACACGGGTCAGAACACTCTTACAGAGGCGGGAGGCGGTGCTATGGCGGAGATATTCGCCGCTAACGGCTGGACGGGGCTTACGGCGGTATGCGTTATCATTTTCATGCTCTGCCATTTCCCCTGCTCCACCACCTGCCTTACCATCAGAAAGGAAACGGGGTCCTGGAAGCAGACGGGGCTTGCTATGGCTCTGCCTACGGTCACGGGACTTCTGCTCTGCGGGATAATAAACGGGGCTTATCATCTATTTACATAACAAAAAGGCTTCGGCAGCCTTTTACTGCCGAAGCCATATTTTGTATTCAGTACAGAAGAGGTGAATTACTCAACTACTGCTGTGTAATTCTTGCCGCCCTCAACGGTAAATGTTGCATTGCCGTTTTCATCGAGGACCATTTCTGCGATCTTTACCTTTGTGCTCTTTCTGCCCTTGTAGAGGGTAATTGTTCTGCCAGCGTATTCCTCGCCGAGCTTTACAGTTACCTTGCCTTCGCCTACGATGCCCTTAACGGAACCGTTGGTCTTGATATGGTTCATATCGGAGTCGTAAACAAAGATGTAGGAGTTGGGAGCTGCATTTCTTATCATTGCGAGATAGCCGTTCGACTGGGAGACAATTCTTACATTGCCTGCGGGCATTACGAAGGTGTCCTTGTCGCCAAGCTTCATGATGAGCTTGGAGCCGCAGTATGCGTATGCGTCATAGCCGAAATCTACTCTTACGCTGATAACTGTGCCTGCCTTTGCGGTGCCTGCACTTGCTACTGCGTGGCTGTCGGAGGTGATGGAGTAGTACTTCACAGGCTCGGGCTGAGGCTCGGGATCAACGGGTTCTTCTATCTCTTCATCTTCATATACAATTGCATATGTGGAGAAGAGAGCGGAGCTTACTGTGATAGCTTTGGTCTCGCTGTTGAATGTACCGCCGATGTTCTGTGCACCGTCGTTGTGAACTCTTATTACGGAATAGGTCCTGCCGTCAGCGATAATGCTGTCGGGAACGCTGATAGAGAAGGATATGGGGCTATTTGCCTCGGTAACTACTTCGGAAACGCCGTTCATGGTCTTGATAAGTGTAATGTCAAGGATAAGTCCAACCTGCTGACCATCGGCAAGAGCTGCTTTGATAAGTGCCTTGTCATCGTCGGAAACCTCGTCCTCGCCCTTTACGGTCATTATTACGTCGAGCTTGCAGCCCTGCTCGATAAGGTCTTCATAGTCCTCACCGAAGATAGCTGCAAGAATGTCCTCGATGTCGTCTGTGAAGCCGATCTCAATTCCATCGGGAGCTTCAACATTTATACCGGCAGAGCCTTCCTCCTTGAAGGATACGCTTACTACAACGTCGCAGGCAGGCATAATAAAGCTGTACTTTGTGCTGTCTATTTCGTTGATGCGAATCGCAACATTGTTCTCGGTTCCAATTGCAATGGTATCGAGTACAAAGCCATCATCGGGTTTAATGTTGATGATATTTACGGTATCGCCCATCTGAGCGGTGGTCTTGTCTACGTCTGCGTCGCCGCCTTCGGATACTATAATATCAACATTGTAGGTTGATGCCTTAAAGGTAGCAGAGATAGTTACATCTTCTGCAGGCATTACAAAGCTTGTGCCGTCAATAATTTCTCCGTTTACGGAAATTGAATCAAGCTCAAAGCCCTCATCGGGAGTTACGATAAGATTGATCTCATCGCCTGCCTTAGCTGCGGTAAGTCCGCCCTCTACGACAACGCTGCCGCCATCATTTTCGATAATAACGATATCAAACTCGTCTGCTTCCTTCTCGGCAAATACGGCTGTAACGGTAACTGCCTCTGCAGGCATTGTGAATGCGTTGTTGGCAACGGTCACTTCATCGGACTGCCACTCAACGAACTTATAACCTGTATTGGGTGTTGCCTTGAGCTTTACTGTTTCGCCCTCGGCTGCTTCGGTCTTGTCTGCGGAAGCTGTGCCGTAGGCTTCGTCGTTTACACCTACGATTATCGGATAGGTTTGCGCCTCAACCGTGATGGTGCAGGTTGCGGTAACATTCTCGTTTGCTATAGCAACAAGATTTGTTTCGCCAACTGCAACGGGAGTAACTAAGAAGGTATATCCGTCATCGGATAATTCAACAGTAGCAACATCTTCGTCCTCTACGGACCATTCAACAACGTCTGTTGTATTTTCGGGTTCTACGCTCAAGGTAACTGCCACAGGCTCTTGTCCAAGCGTTAAGGTAACCTCATCGGGGTCGAAGGTCAAGTCTTTTGCGGAGACGTCAACACCGATCCACACATTATTTGTCCAGGTACCCACTTTTTCGGAACCGGCAAAGAAGTCGATGGAATATACAGCAAAAGCACCGGTTGCGGTCTGAGTACCCCAGCCAACTGCCCATGTGTTATCATCCTTAATGCCGAAATCCATTGTCACGGAAAACGCTCCGACCTTATCAAGAGCAACATCAAAAGTTCCCTGATTTCCACCGAAGGATTTCTGTTCCCAACTGCTTCCATCAGCATAGAACTGACCGTTATTCCAACCATAGTTCAGATCATAGGCAACTGCATTGATTGTTACAGATGTAGCCGCAGAGAGATCAACTCCTGCCATTTCCGATGATTCCTCACTAACTAAATCTGCCTGAGCCCAGACTGATCCATTACTTGAACCAAAATCAGTCATGATGAAAACACTATCTGTTACACCATACCATTCGTTATCAGCCCAAGTACCAATTTTAGACGCACCTGCCAGAAAATCAATAGAAGCAACTGCAAAAGCACCGGTTGCGGTCTGAGTGCCCCAGCCAACTGCCCATGTGTTATCATCCTTAACTCCAAAATCCATTGTCACGGAGAACGCTCCGACCTTATCAAGAGCAACATCAAAAGTTCCCTGATTTCCACCGAAGGATTTCTGTTCCCAACTGCTTCCATCAGCATAGAACTGACCGTTATTCCAACCATAGTTCAGATCATAGGCAACTGCATTGATCTTTACAGATGTAGCCGCAGAAAGATCAACTCCTGCCATTTCCGATGATTCCTCGCTAACTAAATCTGCCTGAGCCCAGGCTAATCCATCACTTGAGCCGAAATCAACAGGCTTCGCCGCACTAACAGGCGCAAACGCCATGGTAGTGACCGCCAGCGCCGCCGCTGTCAAAGACGCTAAAATCTTTTTCAGCTTCATTTTTTATCTCCTCCTTAATTTAAATCGTTTTCAGCCAAGAGGGCATAGAACGACCATAAATATTTTTACAGAGAAAATTATAACATTAAAGCAAGCAATTGTCAATTAGCATTATCACAAATTACATACGACCCGATTTGTGGAATAATACAACATTATTGCTATATCCCTAAGAAACGGCGAGAATTTTTTTGCCTTTTGCTATTGACTTGCGGGCTTTGGCTATGGTATAATAAAAAAGCTGTGCGGGTATGGTGGAACTGGCAGACACGATAGACTTAGGATCTATTGCTCAGGCGTGCAGGTTCAAGTCCTGTTACCCGCACCAAAAAAAAGTCCCGGAAGATACGCTCTTCCGGGACTTTCTGTTTTATTCAGGCTGACTTGCGCTCTCTCAGCTTCCTTACGGGGAAGGTCACAAGCCTGGAGATAAGATATCCCCAGTGCGCCACCACCTCCCAGGCACCGCATACCTTGTCAACGAAAATGATGACAACAGTTTCCTTGTACTTGGGCAGTGCGATGTTCATAGGGAACATATGCTTCTTGATTATATCCGCTTCAACGGGGGTTATCTCAAAATACTTGTTAACGTTTTCAAGTGCAGTGGAGGCATGGGTCCAGCCGTGGAGCTTCTGACCCTTTTCACGGACGTAGTCGTGCCAGTCATATAAGAAAAGGTCGTGGAGAAGCCCTGCTCTCGCTCCCGCTCTTGCGTCCAGGGAGAGGAGCTTGCAGATAAGATAATTATAATAGGAAACGTTCAGACAATGCTGGAAACAGGTAGTATGACCATGGTGCATATACTGCTGCATCTGCATTACCACGTCGCTGTCCAGAAGGTCGGAAACAAGGTCATAGTAGCCGCACTCGCTGTCGGGTACCGACAGGTCGATCTTTGAGCCGATAGCATTCAACATCGGGTAATATCCCTTCCTTTGATTTATTTATATCGCTTTGAAGTCCTTTTTATTCAGCTTTTTTAACAAGCTAAATTTATTATAACAGCACTTGTACGATTTTGCAATAGCTATTATGCACATTTTTAATGAGAATTGTTGGGCATTATTAAATGATTTTTCGGAAATTCGGAATAATTTCCTATTATTGTCACAGAATAGGTTTCAAATCGGTCACAAGAATTACATTTCGGTTACAGCCCCGTTCCCACAGCCTTCACCACTTTTCACCACAAACAAGCGTTCCCAAAATATTATACGCATTGCAAAAATCGCATAAATTATACGTTTTGCTATGAAAAATTCGTCAAAATGCTCAAATATCAAGGGTAAATTTCTTGATTTATTTGTCCTTTAAGTTGCTCCGAAAAGGTTGCAATTCGGTTACAAATGGTGTATAATTACTACAGTGGTGAATTGACCCCATTTTGTGGTGAAAAGTGGTGAGTTTCAACAAGCTGTTGAAAGCCGTGTTGAAATGACCCTCCCGCGAATTCTGAACGAAAGGACTGATGACAATGCACGCTCCGCTTATGGGTACCTATAACCATACCATGGACACCAAGGGCAGAATGGCTTTCCCCGGCAGGCTCAGAGAGCAGCTCGGCGTGAATTTCGTCATCACGATAGGTCTTGAGGGCTGCCTTTACGTTTATTCAAACGAGGAGTGGGAGAAATTCACCGAACAGCTCAGGACGCTCTCGGGTCCCGTTGCAAAGGCGGCTATCAGAAAATACGCCGCAAACGCTGTCATTGCCGAGACCGACAAGCAGGGAAGGATACTTATCCCCCAGAACCTGAGAGAGCACGCAGGTCTCGACCACGATGTGACCGTTATCGGCAATCTGAACAGAGCCGAGATATGGGACAGCGCAAGATACGAGGAAATGAACTCCAAGTTCTCCGACGAGGAGCTTGCCGAGGCTATCGATTCTCTTGCATTCTGATATATAAAGGACAATTTTACAAAATATGGAATTTAATCATATACCCGTTATGCTGAATGAATGCCTTGAGGGGCTTGACATCAAGCCCGACGGCATTTACATCGACGGCACCTGCGGAGGCGCGGGACATTCAAAGGAGATCGCAAAGCGGCTTGATACAGGAATGCTCATCGGCATTGACCGCGACCCCGACGCTGTGGAGACCGCTTCAAAAAGGCTTGAGGGTCTCAGAGCCACGGTGGTAAAGGGAAATTATTCGGATATGAGATCTGCGGCGGCTGAGCTTCAGATCGACAAGGCCGACGGCATACTCCTTGATCTGGGAGTTTCGTCATATCAGCTGGACACCGCCGAAAGAGGCTTTTCCTACCATGCCGACGCGCCCCTTGACATGAGAATGTCCAAGGAGGGCATTTCCGCAAGGGATATCGTGAACGAATACTCCCACAGCCGGCTTACCAAGATACTTTACGAATACGGCGAGGAGAAATTCGCTCCCAGAATTGCCGACGCTATCATAAAGCACAGGGAAACCGCTCCCATCGAGACCACCGCAGAGCTTGCGGATATCGTCAGAGAGGGCGTTCCCGCAAAGTTCAGGCGGGAGAAAAACCCCTGCAAAAAAACCTTTCAGGCTATAAGAATTGCCGTAAACTGCGAATTTGAGCATCTGGACAAGGCTCTTGACGAGGGCTTTGAGCTTTTAAAGCCCGGCGGCCGCTTCTGTATCATCACATTCCATTCTCTCGAGGACAGGATAGTGAAGCAGAGATTCGCAGGCTGGTGCAAGGGCTGCACCTGCCCCCCCGATTTCCCCGTATGCGTATGCGGAAACAAGCCCAAGGCAAGGCTATTAAGCAGAAAGCCCGCAGAAGCCTCGGAGCAGGAGCTTGAAGCAAATCCCAGAAGCCGCAGCGCAAAGCTAAGGATAATCGAAAAGCTGTAAGCTATATAATATAAATGTTTAAAGAGAATGACCGTTTAAATGAAGAAAGGAAGGGATAATTATGGCAGACAGAAACTCAAATCTCGCCTATGACCTTTCAAGATATGAAAATTACGAGGAGAGGGCAAGCCAGCGCCGTCAGAACAACATCAAGTCCCGTCCCGCTGCCAAGCCCAAGCCTATCATTGCCGCTCCTATGCTGGTGCTGCTCATAATAATGGCGGGAGCAATGCTCTCCCTCTGCATTACCTCAAAGGCTAACATTGCCGCTGTACACGCTGCTATCGTGGACGAGGAAGCCACAGTCCGCGCTCTCGAGCAGGAAAATGTAAGCATGATAACAAGACTTGAGCAGAAAAGCTCCCAGAAGGTGGTCGAGGACTACGCCGAAAACGTTCTGGGTATGCAGAAGCTCGACAATGCCCAGGTGGAATACATAAGCCTTGAAAGCGGAAACAAGGTGGAGATACCCGAGCAGGATACAAGCGTTTTAAGAAAAATCAAGAATGCTTTTGACAGCTTTGTGGAATACCTCAGGGGTTAATCAAATATGATATAATAGCTCTGACGCATGACCGCTTATACAAACGGATCATGCGTTCTTGCACTTATAAGAACAAATGTCACAGGGGTCTGAGGAGGAACTTGCTTTGCCCACAAAAAAACCTGTTAAACCGTCATATCAGCCCACAAAATCCATGCGCGAGAGGCTTGCCGTGGTTTCCCTTATTACTCTGGCAGGCTCGGGCGTTCTGTTTGTAAATTTGTTCAACACGTCCGTCACCCAGCATGACAAGTATGCCGCAATGGCAAATGACAGCCAGTTCAAAAGCACCACTGTTGAAGCAAACCGAGGCAGCATTTACGACGCAAACGGAAAGATACTGGCTCAGTCCGCAACAGTTTACAATGTTATAGTAAATCCTTCCGCCATCACGGGGCTCAGCGATGAAAAATACGCTCCCGAGGAAAAGGACAAAATGGTGAAGGACACCGCTCAGATACTCAGCGAGGAGCTGGGGGTGGACTACAGCAAGGTCATAAACATTTTCACCGATGAGGCAACAAGAGACAAGCAGTACAGCAAGGTCGCCTCCAAGGTGGAAAAGGACAAGGTAAGCGCCATAAACACACGCGCCTATGAAGCGGAGCTGCCCACTAACCTCCTCAGCACCGAGGAGGATACAAAAAGGTACTATCCTCAGGGGGATATGGCTGCCGCAGTCATCGGCTTCACCAATTACGAGGGTGACGGCATTTACGGCGTTGAAGCATATTACAATGATTACCTGGCAGGCGTTGACGGCAAGATAATCTCCGCAAACGACGCCCAGGGAAATGAGATGCCCTACAAAAATGACAAGATATATTCCGCAAAGGACGGAAATTCCATCTACCTCACCATCGACACATCTCTCCAGTATCTCTGCGAAAGAGAGCTTGCGAAGTGCGTGGAGCAGAATGATGTGGATAACCGCGCCTGCGCCATTATGATGAACGCCAAAACGGGCGAGATACTTGCCATGGCGACCTCTCCCGGCTTTGACCTCAATGACCGCGGAGAGATATACTCCGCCAAGGACAGAGCTGTCCTTTCCGCACTCCAGGAGGAAGAGGACGAGGAGGCATACAACGAAAAATACGCCGAGCTGCGTGAGAAGCAGTGGAAAAACAAGGCGATAACCGAGCTGTACGAGCCCGGTTCGGTATTCAAGGTAGTAACAGGCTCCTCCGCTCTTGAGGAAAAGGTCATAGACCTTAACTCCACCTTTACCTGCAACGGCGTTATGCAGGTGGCGGACTGGCCAATTCACTGCTGGACAAGAGGCGCTCACGGCACTCAGGACTTCACCACCGCTATGACCAATTCCTGCAACCCTGCATTCATCCAGATAGGTCAGCGGCTGGGAATAGAAAAATTCTGTCAGTATTTCAGAGCCTACGGCTTTACAGAGCCTACGGGCATAGACCTTCCCGGAGAGTCCGCAGGTCTTTATGTGGCTGAGGAAAATATGGGAATCGTTGAGCTTGCTTCAAGCTCCTTCGGTCAGTCAAACACCGTTACACCCATTCAGATGATAACCGCATATGCCGCTGTAATAAACGGCGGATATCTGCTCCAGCCCCACGTTGTCAGCAAGATAGTTGACAACAACGGCAACATTATCGAGACAAGAGAAAGAACTGTCCGCAGACAGGTCATCTCCGAGGAGACCTCCGCTCAGATGAGACAGGTGCTTGAAAGCGTTGTTAACAACAACGGCGGCTCCAACGCATACATAAAGGGCTACCGTATCGGCGGAAAATCGGGTACATCTCAGAAGCTCCAGAAAAACAAGGAGCTGGGCGTTGACAACCTCTATGTCGGCTCCTATGTGGGCTTTGCTCCCGCAGACGACCCCGAGATAATCATGCTCTGCATGGTAGATGAGCCTCAGGGCAGGGACCACAACGGCTCTCAGGTCTATTACGGAAGCCTTGTTGCCGCTCCTGTTGTATCGGCGGTATTCAAGGAGGCTCTCCCCCATCTGGGCTATTATCCCGAGTACACCGACGCTGAGCTTGCGGCTCTGGACGTTACCGTTCCCAGCATTGAGGGTCAGACGGTGGAAGCTGCGAAAACCACCCTCGAAAACCTTGAGCTTCGCTATTACGTGGTGGGCGAGGGCGATACTGTAGTGTCCCAGGTGCCCTCCCGTTCGTCCTCCATACCCAGAAACGGCAAGGTGGTCATATACACCGAGGAGAACTTCGAGACCGAATACACTACCGTTCCCAATGTCCTGGGTCATACGGTATCCGAGGTGAATGAACTCCTCACATCTGCCAATATTAACTTCAAGGCAGGAGACGGCGCCACCGAGCACGCAGGCGCTGTGGCATATCAGCAGAATTATCTGGAGGGCACTATAGTCCCTGTGGGAACAGTGGTCGAGGTATCGTTCAGAGTCAAGAACGAGGGATAACCGCCATCGGAAGGAAAGGTATATTATATGAGCAAGATTTTAAAACAGCTCTCAGAACTGTTACGGGGCGCAGGTCAAAGCGCAGAATACAGATACAAGGGCAAGGATTGCCTTATTACGGGTATCACCGATGACACGAGAAAGGTGAGCGAGGGAAATATCTTCATCTGCGTAAAGGGCGGCAGCTTTGACGGTCATACGGCGGCGGCGGATATGCTTGAAAAAGGCGCGGCTGCAGTTGTCTGCGACAGAGACTTAGGTCTTGGCGGAAGGCAGATAATTGTTTCGGATACAAGGAAATTCTACGGTCTGCTGGTGGCAGAATGGTTTGACCACCCCGAAAAGGAGCTTATCTTAGTGGGTATAACGGGCACCAACGGCAAGACCACCATGGCGACCATGATACACCACATCATCACCTATGCAGGCGGAAAAGCGGGTCTTATCGGCACCGCAGGCACTCTCTGCGGAAAAGAGCCCATGAAGAGAGATGACTCCACCCCCACCACCCCCAAGGTCTTTGAGCTTTATGAGATATTCCGCACGATGGTCGATAAGGGCTGCAAATACTGCGTTATGGAGGTCTCCTCCTTTGCCCTCGAGCAGAACAGGATAGGTCCTGCGGTGTACACCTGCGGCGTTTTCACAAACCTCACCGAGGATCACCTCGATTACCATAAGACCATGGAAAATTACTACAATGCCAAGAAAATACTTTTCACCGACCATTGTAAGATAGCCATTATCAACACAGAGGACGAATACGGCGCAAGACTTTACAAGGAAACGCCCTGCGCAAAGTATTCCTACGGCATAAAGGGCGGCACATCGGTCTTTGCGAGCCACATAAAATACAGCGACGGGGCAGCCCATTTCTGGTTCTGTATCCCCGGGAAGAGCTTTCCCTTCAGCCTTAAAATGATGGGCGCATACAACGTGGCAAACGCTACTGCGGCAATTGCCGTATGCTCCAAGCTCAATGTCCCCATCGGCAAGATAACCGAAGCGGTGAACAGCTTCAACGGCGTAAGGGGAAGATGCGAAAATATCCCCACAGGCAGGGGTTTCTACATCGTCTGCGACTATGCCCATTCCCCCGACGCGCTGGAAAATATGCTCCCCTCCATCAAGGAAAATACCGAGGGACGGCTCATCTGCCTTTTCGGCTGCGGCGGCGACCGCGACAGGACAAAGCGTCCTCTTATGGCAAAGGCGGCGGCTAAATTTGCGGATTACCTTATCGTGACCTCGGATAATCCCCGAAACGAGGAGCCTGACGCTATAATCGACGAGATAATCACGGGTCTTGATGACACAAATACCCCCTATGAGCGGATAACCGACCGCAGAGCCGCTATCTTCCATGCTGTAAAGATGGCGAAAAAGGGCGATGTCATCGTGCTTGCAGGCAAGGGTCACGAGGATTATCAGATACTAAAGGACAATGTTCACATTCATTTTGACGAGCGGGAGATATGCGCCGAGGCTCTGGCAAGCCTTTCAAAGGCTGATACATCGAAAAGCACCGAGCTGTGCAGCGGCATGAGCATTGACGAGATATGCGCCGCCTGCGGAGGACAAAAGTCCCATATCCCCACAAGCGCAAGGTTTATAAACGCAGACCGCATCAGCAGCGACACCAGGACCATCACCCCCGGCTGCATATTCATCGCCTTCAAGGGCGACCGCTTTGACGGTCACAAATTCGTACATGACGCTGTGGTAAAAGGCGCTGTTGCCGCCATAACCGAATATCCCGTAGGAGATGAGCCATGTATCGTGGTGGAAAGCACCCATCGGGCAATACTCGATATAGCCGCTCACTACAGAAGGAAATTCACCCCCAAGCTTGTGGGTATCACGGGCAGCGTGGGCAAGACCACCACAAAGGAAATGACCGCCCTTGCCCTTTCCTCAAAGTATGAGACTCTAAAGACCGAGGGCAACCACAATAACGAGATAGGTATGCCCTTTACCCTGTTAAAGCTCTCCCCCGAACACAAGGCAGCGGTCATTGAAATGGGAATGTCCCATTTCGGCGAGATAGAAAGACTTTCAAAGACCTGCCGCCCCACCATTGCGGTAATAACCAACATCGGCTGGTCCCACGCTGAGAATTTAGGCTCACAGGAGGGTATCTTAAAGGCAAAGCTTGAGATACTATCGGGCGCAGAGCCTTCCGCTCCCCTTATCATAAACGGCGATGACCCGCTCCTTTACCCTCTTACAAGGAAGATAACCGACAGGGAGGTAATTTCCTGCGGCGCAAAAAACAAGGACTGCACCTATACCGCAGAAAATATCGTTTCCGAGACCGATTTTGTGCGCTTTGATATCGCAAAGGACGGGGAAAAGCTTGACGAGATAACTCTCCCCTGCCCCGGCGTTCACCACGTTATAGACGCGCTTATCGCATATGCGGCTGCGGTAAAGGCAGGCTGCAAGGGAGCCGATGTCTGCAAAAAGCTTGAAGGCTTCCGCCTTGACGGTCTGAGGCAGCACATCGAGCACCGAAAGGGTCAGACCCTTATAATCGACTGCTACAATGCCGCTCCCAACTCAATGATGGCGGCAATAGACGTTCTCTGCGACACAAAGCCCGCTTCGGGAGGAAAAAGAGTTGCCGTTCTGGGCGATATGCTCGAGCTTGGCTCAATGTCCCCCGAGCTTCACAAAAGGGTTGGCGAATACGCCGCAGAAAAGGGCATAGATATGCTTGTCTGCTACGGCAGCTACGCCGCATATATGGCAAAGAGCGCCGAGGCTCTGGGTATTCCCTGCTGCTGCTCCGCCGACAAGGAAACTGTACTCAATTTCCTGAATTTCAAGCTTAAAGAGGGAGATGTTGTCCTCTTCAAGGCAAGCAGAGGTATCCATATGGAGGAGATAATCGAGGGGTATTACGGCAAGTGATTTCCCCATTTTCCGACAGATAAAAATGCTATAATAATTATTAGGAGAAATATAAAATGCCTTTCTGGATAAATATTCTTGCGGCAGTCATAGCCTTTGCCGCCGCCTCTCTTTCGGGGCTTTACCTTATCCCGCTGCTTAAAAAGATACACTTCGGTCAGACCATTTACGAAAAGGGTCCCGCCTGGCACAAGAGCAAGAACGGTACTCCCATTATGGGCGGCTTTATGTTCATTTTCGGAACAATTCTCGCCTGTGCGGTATGCTATATCATATGGCGCTTCACAAGCCCGGAGATAGTCCTTTCACCTGACAGCACAGGTCTGCTGAAGCTTGTGGCAGGACTGGTATTCGCACTTTTAAACTGCGTTATCGGTTTCATTGACGACTACATCAAGGCGATAAAGAAGCAGAATTTAGGTCTTAAAGCAAAGCAGAAAATGGCAATGCAGCTTGTGGTAACATCGGCATTCCTCGCTGTATTATGGCTCCTGGGAGACAAGTCCACAGAAATAATCTTCCCCTTTGTGGGAGCTGTGAACTTTGGCATTTTCTATTATCCCATAATGGTATTATACCTTATCTTCCTCACCAATGCGGTAAACCTCACCGACGGCGTGGACGGTCTCTGCGGAACGGTGACGGCGGTATTTGCAATATGCTGGCTGGCTATTTATTCATCTATGGGAATGCACGAATATTCCATATTTGCCGCCGCTCTTGCAGGAGGCTGCATGGGCTTTCTCGTATGGAACCTCAATCCCGCAAAGGTGTTTATGGGCGACACAGGCTCCATGTTCTTAGGCGGCTGCGTCTGCGCAATGGGCTTTATAACCCACCAGCACCTGCTCCTTGCCCTTATGGCGATAGTGTATATCTGCGAAGCCCTTTCCGTAGTGCTCCAGGTAATAAGCTTCAAGACCACAGGCAAGCGCATTTTCAAAATGTCCCCCATTCACCACCACTTTGAGATGTGCGGCTTCTCCGAATACAAGATAGTTATCACCTTCTCCGCAGTAGGTCTTATCTGCGGAATTCTGGGAAACGTGCTTTATAATATCTATCTGAAATAACAATACTGCAAATCTGCACAGAAAGGAGTACCGAAATGCCCGAAAAAAGCAGGAAGAAAAAAAGACGTTCCGAAAAGAAGCCTTTTCTTCCCAACAACAAGACCCTCTTCAAAGGGCTTATGCCCAAGTCGGATTACCTCGGCAGGATACGTATCGGGGAGATCGATATCCCCTTTCTGATATTGGTGCTGGTGCTGCTGGTCTTCGGCGTCATTATGATGTACTCCGCCAGCTATGCCTGGGCAATAAAGGACAACGTTGCCCCCGATTATTACTTCAAGCACCAGCTTGTAATGGCGGGAATAGGGCTTGTCATTATGATGTTCATCTCCAGCAGGCTGTTTGACTATCATATCCTCAAAAACCCCTATATCAATATCGGATTTTTCCTCCTCTGCGTGGTGCTTATGCTCATAGTGCATATCCCGGGAGTGGGACTTTCCACCGCCGAAGCAAACCGCTGGATAGATCTGAAATTTTTCAGCTTTCAGCCCTCTGAGTTTATGAAGCTTGCCCTCATAATGCTCTTTGCCAATATGATGGCGTCAAATCATCAGCGTATGAACAGCCTGAAATACGGTATTTTCCCCTATCTTCTCATAATGATACTGGTGGCAGCTCTGACCATTGCGCAAAGACATCTTTCCGCAACCATCATCATCTGTCTTATCGCCCTTGCAATGCTTTTCGTGGGCGGTACAAATCTCAGATACTTTGTGCCCATGTGTATCGCGGGTATGGCAGGTATGGCAGTGCTGGTGCTCATACTCTACCAGACGGGCAAATTTGATTATATCAACGAGCGAATTGCCAGCTGGCTCTACACCTTTGAGCCCGAAAACAAGCAGATCGCCTGGCAGACGAGAAACTCCCTCATCGCCATCGGCTCGGGAAATATCTTCGGGCTGGGTCTGGGAAATTCCCGTCAGAAGTTCTTATATCTGCCCGAGTCCAAAAACGACTTCGTTTTCTCCATCGTATGCGAGGAGCTGGGATTTTTAGGCGCAGCAGTGGTCATTCTCCTGTTCCTTATGCTGGTTTTCAGAGGATTTTCCATTGCAGGCAACGCCCCCGACAAGTTCGGTATGCTCCTTACCTCGGGTCTTGTTATCCAGATAGGCTTACAGGCGTTTCTCAATATCGCCGTTGTTACAAATACCATTCCCAATACGGGAATTTCCCTGCCCTTTTTCAGCTACGGCGGCTCCGCTCTTATAATGCAGCTTGCCCAGATGGGCGTGGTGCTGAACATCTCAAGGCAGTCCATGCCGTCAAAGGAAAAGCCCGACTCGGACGACGCTGCGGCAGAGCTTGAAAAAAGACAGATAGCAGAAGCAAAAAAACAGCTTGGCGCAAGCGCAAAGGTGCGCCGCGTAAACAAGGGCGGACGCTAAAAAAGCCCATAACGAAAGGACTGTTTATCCCAAATGAAAGTCTTGCTTGCAGGCGGAGGAACGGCAGGTCATATAAACCCCGCCCTCGCCATAATCTCAATAATCAAGGACCGCTGCCCCGACGCGGAGTTTCTCTATGCGGGAACTCCCAACGGCATGGAGTCAAAGCTCGTTCCCATGGAGAACATTCCCTTTGCCCCCATTAAGGTAAGCGGATTTCAGAGAAAGCTTACCCCCAAAAATATCGCAAGAAATATAAAAGCAGCCGCATATCTCACCACCGCAGGTCATACCGCCAAAAAGATAATCAAGGGCTTTGAACCCGATATCGTTATCGGCACGGGCGGATATGTAAGCGGCCCCATTGTCCTTGAAGCGGCAAGAATGGGTATCCCCACCGCCATTCACGAGCAGAATGCCTACCCCGGAGTCACCACAAGGATACTCTCCAAAAAGGTAAATAAGGTCATGCTCACTATGGAGGAGGCTGCGGAATATTTTGACAAGGACGTGAAATATGTCAAAACAGGTCTCCCCGTCAGAAAGGGCTTCAATAATGCCATAAGCAGAGCCGAAGCCAAAAAGCAGCTGGGACTTGACGAAAACAGCATCTGCATCTTCTCCTGGGGCGGAAGCCTGGGCGCAGGCGCAATAAACGACTCCGCCATTGCACTTATGAAATGGGAAAAGGAGTCGGGCGCAAAGATAACCCATATCCACAGCTACGGAAAAATGGGTCACGATACCTTTGAAAAAAGACTTGCCGATATGGGCATTTTCCCCGACCCGGACCCTGCCCTTATCGTCAGGGAGTACATACACAATATGGACGTATGCACCGCCGCAGCCGATCTTATCATCTGCCGCAGCGGAGCCTCGGCAATAAGCGAGCTTGAAGCTATGGGCAGAGCCTCCATACTTATCCCCTCACCCGTTGTTGCGGGAAATCACCAGTACCATAATGCCATGGTCCTGGGAAAAGCAGGTGCGGCTGTGGTCATTGAGCAGAAGGACCTGACAGACGAGCTTATCATAAACAAGGTAAGCGAGCTTACCTCCGACCCCAAGGCGCTCTGTGACCTGTCAAGAAAGGCTCACGAGCAGTGTATAACCGATACCCCCGACAGGATATGGAGCGTAATTTCCGAGCTTACAGGCAAATAATCATCACCAACCGAAAATATCCGCATATTATAGCTTTATAGAACTACTATAAAGCTGTAAAGGAGCGTCGGATATGCAGAAGCTGGTCATCGAGGGTGGAACGCCCCTTTTCGGGGAGATAATTACCCAGGGAGCGAAAAATGCAGTGCTGCCCGTCCTTGCCGCCTGCGTGCTGTGCGAGGGAAAGGTAACGCTCAGAAACTGCCCCTGCATTTCCGACAGATACGCCTCGGCGCGGATACTTTCCGCCCTGGGCGCAAAGGTCACTGCCGACGGAACACACCTGTCTGCGGACTGCTCCGTCCTTTCCTCGGACGATATATGCAGCAGCCTTATGAAAACAATGCGCTCCTCCATAATCTTTATGGGCGCCCTTCTGGGCAGAACGGGAAAATGCACGCTCTGCTATCCCGGAGGCTGCGACCTGGGTCCCCGACCCATTGATATGCATATCTCCGCAATGAGGAAAATGGGAGCTGTCATATCCGATGAATACGGCGTTATAAGCTGCACCGCCCCCGAGGGGCTGAAAGGGTGCAGACATTCCCTGTCGTTCCCGTCTGTGGGCGCAACGGAGAATATAATGCTTGCCGCAGTCACCGCCGAGGGAGAAACTGTCATCTCCAACGCCGCCAGGGAGCCTGAGATATGCTGCCTCGGCGATTTTCTCAGAGCCTGCGGAGCAAAGATAAGCGGAGACGGAGGCGGACGAATTGCCATTGAGGGCGTGAAAAAGCTCACCCCGCCCCCCGAGCCCTTTGAGATAATCCCCGACAGGATAGCTGCCGCCACATATCTTTCCTGCGCCGCCTGCGCAGGGGGAGAGCTGCTTATCAGAGACTGCGCTCCCGCCCATCTTGAAGCGGTGATACCCGTTTTCGAGCAGATGGGGTGCAGGCTGAGAGTATTCGGCAGCAATATCTACATATACAAAAAAGGCAGGCTCAAAGCCGCCGACACTATACGCACAATGGTCTATCCGGGCTTTCCCACCGATGCACAGGCTATCCTTATGGCTCCCCTGTGCACCGCCGAGGGAACCACCGTTTTTGTGGAAAACATTTTTGAAAACAGATACCGCCATGCCGACGCAATGTGCCGAATGGGCGCGGATATAAGAGCGGAGGGCAAGGTCGCCGTTGTAACGGGCGTTCCCCGTCTGTACGGCACAGCTACAGCAGCTCCCGACCTGAGAGGCGGAGCGGCTCTCGTATGCGCGGCACTGGGCGCAGCGGGCACTACCGAGATATCGGGAGTAAGCTATATCGACAGAGGCTATGAGGAAATAGAACGGGTGCTCGCCGCCGCAGGCGCGAAAATATCCCGCATAACAGAGGAAAAGCAGTAATATCCGTGCTGTCAGAAACAGCCATATGACCGAAAGGAAGTTAAAAGACTTGAGCTATACACGCAAAAAGAAAAAAAGCAGCAATGCAATGGGCATAATAGTCTTTATTTTTGCGGCGGCAATATTCCTGCTGCTGTCCACCACCGTTTTTTTCAACGTGGAGCATATCACCGTTGAGGGCGCGTCAAACTACACCGCCGACGAGATAATCGAGGCAAGCGGCATCAAGGCGGGAGACAATCTTGTCCGCACCTCCACCGACAAATGCGCCGAGCAGATAGAGAGCCGCCTTGTTTACATAGAAAACGCAAAGGTCACAAGAGCCTTCCCCAATACAATGGTGATAAACGTGGAAGCCAGCGTACCTGCGGCGAATTTCATCTGCGAGGGCTACACCCTGCTCATAAGCGGCGGCGGAAAGGTCCTCGACAAGCTCCAGGAGCAGAAAGCGGGACTTCTGAATTTCGTGGGAACAGACCCCATGCCCGACCTTATCCCGGGAGCCCAGTTTCAGTCGGAGGATGAGCACAAGGACAATGCGGTAAAGAAGCTGATGGAATATTTTGCGGAAAATGACTCCGAGCACGTCACTCTCGTTGACGTTACCGACCGCTCCGAGCTCAGCTACACCTATGACGGACGAATAACGGTCAGATTAGGCTCCATAAACGACATTGACTACAAGATGAGTTTCTCCGAGGAGATAATCAGGACTAAGATCGGCGAAAAGACCGAGGGTATCCTCACAATTCTCTCCGACTCCACAGGTGCCTCCTTCCTCGATAAGGAAAGCCTTGAAAACAACGCAAGGATATACAACGAGAATATGGCAGAGCGGAATGCTGCCGAAAACGGAACGGACGAAAGCTCCTCCGAGACCGTTTCGGAATCCTCCGCACCTGTTCAGTCTATGGAATAATTCCCAAATAAATTGTGAAATGTGAACAAAATGGGGAGCTTATCATCATTTTTTTGTGCAAGAACGATTTTTTTGAGAAAAGCACTTGAAATAATTTTGCTTTTGTGCTACAATATAATTTGTATAATAGTTTGAAAAATCTGCATTTACATATATGTTACAGGAGGAAGAAAAATGGCGATCATGGTTGATACCGAAAAAAACACCTATGACGAAGTTATAAAGGTTGTCGGCGTAGGCGGCGGCGGCGGAAACGCCGTTAACCGAATGGTTGACGAGGGAATAAAGGGCGTTGAGTATATTACTGTCAATACCGATGCAAGAGCCCTCAATTCGTCCAAGGCTGCCACCAAGGTCCAGATAGGCGTTAAGCTCACAAACGGCAAGGGCGCAGGCGCAAAGCCCGAGGTGGGCGCAAGCAGCGCTGAGGAGAACAGAGACGAGATAAAGGCGGCTCTTAACGGCTCTGATATGGTATTCATCGCAGCAGGTATGGGCGGCGGCACAGGTACAGGCGCAGCTCCCATCGTTGCCGAGATAGCACAGGAGCTTGGCATACTCACCGTTGCCGTAGTAACAAAGCCCTTTGAATTTGAGCAGAAGGCGAAAATGCGTCAGGCTGAGGCAGGCATCGCCGAGCTTAAAAAGCACGTTGACTCCCTTATCGTTATCCCCAACGAGCGCCTCCTCCAGAGTTCCGAAAAGGAGCTTACCATGAGAGAGTCCTTTGCTCTTGCAGATAATATCCTCAAGGTAGGCGTAAAGTCCATCGCAGAGCTTATCACAGTCGAGGGCGACATCAACCTTGACTTTGCGGACGTAAAGACCACCATGAAGGACGCAGGCTATGCTCACATGGCTATCGGTCACGGCTCGGGCAAGGATAAGGCTGCCGAGGCTGCAAAGCAGGTAATTTCCAGTCCTCTTCTCGAGACATCCATTTCCGGCGCAACAAGACTTCTCGTTAACATCGTAATGAGCGAGGACGCTCTTGCAAGCGATATCAACACCGCCACAAGACTTATTTCCGAGGCTGCCGACCCCGATGTAAATATGATCTTCGGTACCTCCTTCGACGAGAATATGAAGGACGAGATCAACATCACCGTTATCGCCTCCGCATTCAATGACGATGTGTCCTTAAACGCACCTGTCGCTGAGCCTGTAGCAGTTTCCAATGTGGAAAAGGTCCCCTCCGCATCAAATGCTGCTCCTGCCGCTAAGAAGGCTTCTATCGACGAGGACTACAGCGAATTTTTCAACATGATCAACAAGAGATAACATATATTCTGCATATTCAGACGGTCAGCTCCGCTCGGGGCTGACCGTTTTTATACTAATAACCAATTGTTCTATGGATAAAGACGGTGGATAGAATACGACAAATCAAGGAAAACGACCGCAGGCGGGCTGTCGCCCGGCAAGGGAGTTTGACGCAGAGTTGGCGTATTATAGCCGCCGTATTTTGTCCATAGGTTAATTGGTTATTAGTATTATTATTATTTTTTGCCGCCGTTTATCATCGTCTTGTGGGTGATAAGGGATTTGAGCAGACTGGTATGTATCATCTCGTCCAGCGCAATTCTCGTGAGAACGGCAAAAACATACCTGTCCCCGGATTGCCTTGCCAGGGAAACATAGGCGGAATAAGCCTTCTGCTCGCCGTTTAAGTCGTGGATAAGAGCAGTCTGTATCTCCTTTGCATAGTTCACCGATGAACCGCTCCAGAAAACAGGCTCATTACCCGAGTACCAGCCGTAAACGGGGTCAGCACCAAGCTTGTGAACCAGCTCGCTTATCATACGCAGGTGGTGCATTTCCACCTTTGCGAGACTCCCGAAAATACGTGATATCTCGGGGTGGCTCTCCTCAAAGATAACGCTCTGATAAACATATTCCGAAATAGTGCCGAATTCGCCGCTGCTGCCGCCTATGGCAGCGCAGAGCTGCTCACCGAACTGCCTGTTCTCCCCCGACACCCTGACCTCGGGATAGGGCGAGCTGTCGGCAACGATAATATCTGTACCCATAAAGAAACCTCCGCATAAAATCATCTACGGATAATTTTATGCGGAGGTTTGAGTTTTTATGTATATGTACAGCTGTTATTCTTCACCGGGGAAGCGGACAGTTCCGCCGGAAAGAGCCTCTTCCTCGCCCTTTTCATTCTTGATAAGAAGCTTGCCGAAGCTGTCAATTCCCGTGCATACGACCGTTCTGGTAACATCGCCCTGAGTTACCTCAATGGTCCTGCCGATAAGGATAGAGCGTCTGCGGTACTCGTCAATGAAATCCTGGGAGGTGATGTTGTTAAGCCTTCTCTCAAGACAGTTTAACACTTCTGCGATAAGCTGGCTTCGGTTAACGCTTGAGCCTGTCTCTGCGCGGATACTTGTGGCGATATTCTCGATCTCCTTAGGGAAGATGGTGTTTGAAACATTGATGCCGATGCCGATAACAGCGTACTCAAGACCGCCCTGCTCAACATCGATAGCCGCCTCTGTAAGAATGCCGCAGAGCTTTTTGCCGCCCGCATAGATATCGTTTACCCACTTAATGCCGCATTCAAGCCCGCTGACCTTTTCGATAGCCTCTGCAACAGCCACCGCAGCACAGGAGGTAATGGTAAGAGCGTATTCCACCGAAAGTCTGGGACGAACGATAACGCTTACATAAACGCCCTGATTGTTGGGAGAATGGAATTTCTTTCCCTGTCTGCCTCTGCCGTCAGTCTGAGTTTCGGCAATAACGCAGTGACCGTGAACTGCGCCAAGCTGAGCAAGACTTTTAGCAAAGCTGTTGGTAGAGTCCACCGTTTTGAAGATGTCCATTTTCCTGCCCAGAGCCTCAGTCTCCAGGAAAGAGATTATGGAGGGTTCGTTCAGTATGTCATTATCGGAGGTAAGGCAATAGCCCCTGTTGGTAACGGCAGAGATAGTGTAGCCTTCTTCTCTGAGCTGCTTCACAGCCTTCCAGACCGCACTTCTGGTCATACCCAGCGAAGCGGCGATCTTATTTCCCGAAACGCTTCTTCCTCGGTTTTCTTCAAGAATTTCAAGAACTTTATCCTTTAATGCCATAATTCTCATCCTTTCCTCATGGCAGGCATTTACATTTTATCTATATTTATCATAAATTAGTTGCCCATAATAAGATATTACCATATTTACCTCAGAATGTCAAGGATTTATAATGTTTTCTTTATGAATTACCTTTGAAAATGTTGAATTTATTCCCTTTAATAGGTGAGAATTTCCCCCGCGAAAGTAACGGGACACACCGTAAATTCATACTATAATACAGATACCCGGGAATAGTGTGACCTGAAGTGTGACCTGATTTAAGTAAGGAGAAATGTAATGAGATCGTTGCTGATAGGAGCTGCCACCTCAGCGGATATTTTTGCGGCAGCGCTGGGGATAGGCGCAGGGGGTATAAAATTTCCTCTCAGATCTGCCCTTGCGTCTGCATTTTCGGGAGCCGCAGTGCTGTGGCTGTCGGCGCTCCTGTCCTCGGCGGCGGACAGGATACTGCCGCTGGACATAGCAGTCTACATATCAAAAGCCATTTTGTTAATAATGGGTCTATATTCTATTTTCGGAGACCGCCTCAGAAAAAGGTTCCCTCCGAGGAAGAAGCGAAGTGGCTGCCGCCTGTTTCATTACGCCGAAGTTATGAATGACCCGAAAATATCCGACTGTGATAACTCCAAAAGCATATCGCCTGCCGAGGGCGCGGCAATGGGTATAGCACTGTCTGCGGACTCGGTTTTCATGGGGATAAGCGCAGGCATAGCAGGCTGCAGCCCCGGACTGATATTTTTAAGCTCCCTTATTTTCGGCATGGGAGCCATCATCCTGGGAACAGCAGCAGGGAAAGGGCTGTCCGCCCGTATAAAAAGCCTTGCCCGCATTCCCGCAGGCGGCATAATTCTCATAATTCTGGCAATTATCATATGACCCTTCCCTCATTATACTCTTTTTCAGCCAATAGTGCAATAGGTTATAAAAATTTTTATATAATTTTCTTTATATAATCACATATTCAACAAAAAGACTGCCGCAGCTTTGCGGCAGTCCAGAAGTGTTATTTAAAAATCAAAGGCTTCGATAACGGTCATATCGGCAAGAGAAACGGAAACCATACGTCCGCTTCCGATTATGTAAAGCACGCCGTCGGTAACAACAGCCCTGTCAAAGCGGTAGCTGTCATCAAGATCGTTGTACTCGAAAACGCCCTTCTCAGTAAATCCGTCCCGATTGCAGCCAAAGACGAAATACTGATTTTTAACGCCGAACTCGGTCACGCTTGAAACAGGGATACCGATGATCCCGTTTTCAACGTCCGTGAGCATAGCCTTTTTATCGGTAAGAGCAGGAGACTGAGCGCCTTCTGTCTGAGCGAAGCATATCTCGCTGAGCTTGACGCCCTCATCGGAGCTGTACAGCTCAAGTCTGAAGCCTCCCTCGGGAACAGCGCTGATACCTACCATAAGGTCATCACCGAAGCTGTTAACGTAAGCAGCCATAAAGCCTGCCGCCGCTTCCTCGCCCATAGGACTGCTCTGGTTCAGATCAACCACAAGAGCAGGCTCGGTGCCGCCGTTTTCAAATATACTTGCATGAGTTCCGTCAAACTTAACGGAGCCCGCAATAACACCCGGAAGCAGACCCTTTGTCTCGGAAACCGCAGCAAGAGCACTGTCGAGAGTGTAGATGTTGGTGGTAATCATACCGTTTTCATTGTAAGCCCTGCAGGCTATCCTGAATACGCCCTCAGACTCGCACATACTGTAGCGGCTGATAAGCTCGCCGTCCACAGAACCGCTTGCCTTGTAGACAAGCCCGTTTTCGGAGATGTCGAAGGAAGTGACCGATGTGTAAGTCACATTGTCCTTCACACCCGAAGAAGCCACGTAAAGGGAGCTTTCGGAGCAGTAAGCATCAGCGCTGCTGCCCAGAACAGCCTTCACTGTAACATTAACGGGGTCGCTGCACTTAACAGCGGAAATAACGGTATAATCTGTGTTGTTCGCACCGGGAGGAACGATAATATCCTCAGCGGCAACGAAGCTCTTCTCCCCGTCCACATAATAGGCGGGAACGTAGCTTTCCAGGTCCGCATTCTCATCAAGAGGAACAGCGCGGTAATCGGAATAGCCCGTTACAAGATAGAGGATACCCGAATCATCGATACGGGCGGACGTGTAAACGCCGTTTTGCTTATATGATCTCAAGCGGACAGGCGCCCCTTCGGATATATCAAAAATATCCACGCATACGCTTGAATGCTCGGAGCCGTCCTCGGGATCGGAAGCAATATGCTCGCTTATGAGCACCAGAGAATTTCCTCTCACATACATTTCAAAGGGAGGGTCTTCCTCTGTTATCTCAGCCACAACTGCCATATCCTCCTTGGAGACCGCATAAAGGGTGCCTCCGCAGATGTAGTAAATGCACTTGTCGCTGCTCTTGACAATATCCGCATCGGAGAAATCCGATCTCACAGCTTCTATGGTTTCCTGTTTTATTTCTGTTTCTGTAACAGGAGCGGCTTCTGTGATGGCGGGAGTGGTCTCGGTCACGGCAGGACTTTCCGTCTGAGGACTTGCAGTATCCTCGTCGGTAATGATCTCAACGCCGTCGCCGTTCTCAGCACCTCTTGCGGCGTCACCCGAACCGTTAAGGTAAATGCCCGTATAGATGTTGTAAAGCTCGTCATAGGACTGTACCTGTACAGCCTCGTATTCTATCTCGCTTTCTATCTCCGCAGGCTTGGAGTTTTCCTCACGGAAAGCAGTAAAACCTGCTGCCAGAGCAACGCACGCAGCAGCTGCCGCCAGCGTTCTCATAATGACCGCACGGTTTGTACGGCTTGCGGTTATCTTAACGGAACGTTCCTCATCGGCAGAGGCTGTGTTTGCAGTCTTTATCTCCTGCCTTCCTGCCTTTCTGAGCATCGCCTCAATATTCTGAGGCAGCAGCTCCTCGGGGACTTCGATATTATCGAGAGCCTTTTTCAGCTCGTTGTCAAAGCTCATACTTCCGACCTCCTTTCTCTGAGAAATTATCTAAGTTATAAGCTGTTTCAGCTTTGATTTAGCTCGTGCCACCTTTGAACGCACGGTATTCGCATTAGTACCGAACATTTTGGCGATCTCTTCGCTTTTGTAGCCTGAAACCACGCTTAGTGACAACACCATACGCTCCTCAGCACTGAGCTGCTTAAAGCCTTCCATAACATTCAAGCCGTCAATATCTATTTCTGCGGCATTGTCTTTCACTTCATCATCAAGGTCCTCAAGCTCTTCCCTGAAATTATTTATCTGTGAATACTCCCTGCGCTTGTTTTTTATCTTTACCGTAAGGATCTTCGTTATCCAGGCTTTAAAGGCTTTTTCGTCCCTCAGCTTTGCTATGGAGGAATAAGCTTCCAGCACCGTGTCGCTAACCACGTCGGAAGCGTCGTGTTGATTGTTCAGGTTCAGAAGAGCGATGCGGTACAAGTCCTTGTAAACAAGGGAATAAAGTTCGGCAAACGCTTTGGGGTCTCCCGCCTGTGCACGTCTTACAGAGGCGGTAAAATCCAAGCTCATAGTAGTGAATCACCTCGCACCCGCCTTTGCAGCAAGGCAGATTGATATGACATCGTACCGAGTTATATTTATATGTTCCGCTCTTTCTGAGCCCTGTCATATAAATAGTGCAGATAAACGCATAAACTGTTGCATAAAAATTTTGAGTTTGTATAAACTCACAACCGGCAGCAAAAATAAAGCTGTCCATCTGTTGATATTGCACATATTTCCAATATAATTCGGCAGATATCGGCTAAAATTAAACTTAACTCAGGTCATTTATATCTTGCAGCCCTATGGGCTGTTACAGCCAATATATAAATTATTTTACTATAAAACGTCACTAATGTCAAGAGAAATGATATTAAATCATACAAAATGCCCCTCCATTAAAATCTCATTAAAATGGAGTTATTATTTAGAAAAAGTCTTGACACATATTTTGCCGTATGCTATAATGTATTTAACAAAAGGGCAGTAACCTTTGTGCAGTTTATCAAAAACGATATACAAAATCTAAATTCAGGAGGAATAAAAAATGGCAATCAGCTTACAGAAGGGTCAGAAGATCGACCTGACAAAAACAAACCCCGGTCTTACTCAGATAATGGTAGGTCTCGGCTGGGACGTAAACAAATATGACGGCGGCAGCGAGTTTGACCTTGACGCGTCCGCATTCCTGCTGGGTGCATCGGGCAAGGCAGAAAGCGATGCAGACTTTGTATTCTACGGCAATCAGAAGCACCCCAGCGGCTCCGTTGAGTCCAAGGGCGACAACACCACAGGCGCAGGCGAAGGCGACGACGAGCAGATACTTGTTGACCTTTCCAAGGTCCCCGCAAACGTGGACAAGATCGACTTCACCGTTACCATCTATGATGCAGACAAGAGAAACCAGAATTTCGGACAGGTCTCCAACGCATATATCCGTATCGTTGACAACGCATCGGGCACCGAGCTTATCCGCTATGACCTTTCGGAGGATTTCTCCATCGAAACGGCAGTTATCGCAGGCGAGCTCTACAGAAACGGCGCTGAGTGGAAGTTCAACGCAATAGGCAGCGGCTTCTCGGGCGGACTTGCAGCACTCTGCGCAAACTTCGGTCTTAACGCAGGCTGATCGACAGAGGCAAGGTTTTTTAGAAGCAAGAAGCAAGATTTTTGGGGCGTTCTCCTTTTCGGGGAACGCCTCAGCTTGTCGATAAAGCGGTTAAATGAAAAAAGTTGCACAAAAGAACACAACA
>NZ_JBJERV010000008.1:0-4329 GCF_051882455.1 Huintestinicola sp.
TAGGTAACTTACCCTCAAAAACGTTCCGGTGGAACGTTTTTGACAAAGCAATTTTAATATGGAGTTGTGCATATTATATAATTGTCGTTTCTTTTTCGACAGACTGACGGCTTTGCAGTTTTAAAGATACTGCAAAGCCGTATTGTGTTTGTTACAGCTCACCCTCCATAGCCGAAACAGCGTCAAAAAGACCTGCCAGAGCGTTGTAGGTGCGGATATCCGTATTGCCTGTCGGAGCAAGCCCCGCGATGGTCTGAAATTCCGCAACAGCCTTGACAGTGTCGCTGTCATAAACCCCGCTGAGGGAATTTGGCGTAATGTTGTAGAAAAGTCCCGCAAGGGTGTTGAGCATTGCCTGGATAATAACAATGGCAGTGCCCTTGTCTCCGGGGGAGAGAACGGTCTTAACCGATGGCAGGGGCTTGATGCCTATCTGCTCGGAGAGATTTGCAATAATGTCATAATATGTGTCAAGAATAGCGTCCCAGGTAACTCTGTCCGTCTCACCCGTAACGGGCAGCCCCTTCATGCGCTGGAAATCGGCTACCGCAGCGGCAGTCTGCTCATTGTAAAGCCCGTCGGGAATAACGGGTCTGACATTAGCGCCGCTCGTGGATATCTCTCTCAGATACCTCTGCAGCTCCGTCACATTAGCCTCGTGGGACTGAGGGGATACGGGTATAGCTTCGTTTGCCAATTGTCTGCCTCCCTTATCTTATAGTGTATCCGGGGAACTGTCCCGCAGGCTTAACATATCCGTACTTGACCTCGCTGTATATCTCGCCAATGCGTGACCAGGTCTCAGCGCCCACATAGCCCGTGGGAGCAATGCCGAATACGCGCTGGAAAGCGGTAACGGCGTTTCTTGTGAGAGGACCGAAATAGCCCGTGTCGCTTACCGCAGGTATCTGGGGATAAGCAGTATGTATCTCCGTAAGATACTGCTGGAGCGTCCGCACATACTCGTTCTGCATACCCTCTCTCAGTATCATACCCGGGAAAAGGACTATCTCCTCTCCCTCGGGATTAACGGGAACGCTGTCGGCAATGCCCTTGTAGGCTCTGTAAAGCTCCTCCCAGGTGTCTGCGTCAACTATCCCCGTCCGGGGCAGACCGTATATCTGCTGGAACGCTCTGACGGCATTTGCGGTGGCATCGTCATAGGTGCCTGTGATGGTTATCCTGGGCACAGCGTCGTAATAGGCTCCTATCACCGACAGAATGTACTGCACCACCCTCACATTTGCACCCGACTGACCGGGACCCATAAATTCGGGAACATCGGCGGTGTAATCGGAAATGGTAACGCCCTCGGAGGTAAGCTCACCCAGCTGCTTTATGCCTGTGTATATCTGATTTATCCTGTACCAGGTGGATTTATCCACCGAACCCGTCTGGGGCAGACCGAACACCTGCTGGAAGGTCCTTACAGCGTCCTGGGTAAGGGTGTCATAGCTGCCCGTAACATAGGGAATTTTCGGAATGGCAGGGTAATTCTGCGAAATGCGGTTAAGCTGTGTCTGGATACGCACCACATCATCGCCTGCGCTGCCGAAGCCGATGACTTCACCGGGGTAGGAGGGAATATTCGGAGCAACGGGAGCATTGGTCACTATCTCAATATCATCTCCGTAAAAATATCTGAGTATCTCATATGGTGTCATGCCTTGGTTTGCAAGCTCCACCGTCTCCCATTGCTTCAGTCCCTGACAGTAGGTGCGCACACCGTCGCAGTAGGCGGCGAACATGGGCTCTATGGTTCCTTCTCTGCGGAGGTAGTTGTTGAAGATCTCGTCCACGATGTTGCTGATAGGCTCGAAAATGTCTCTGCCGTGAACGTAATACTGGTCATAGCGTGTGTCGTTAGTGATGTCGAAATCATACCCTCTTGAAGGGTACCACTCGGTGTAATACCTGTTGAGCGCATAGGTGATAATGGCGTAAATATTGGCTCTCAGAGCGCTTTCGGGCCAGGTGGGATAAATTTCGCTGGAGGCAACGTTTTTGATGTAATCCGTAAACGGAACGGTCACATTCATAGCGCTCGGGTCATCGGGCGCCCCCAGATGAACGACAATATTTTCGGGAATGAACGGCTCTCCTGTCATTTGGCGCCTCCTTAATTCTCTTTATGTATCAGCCGACCGAATTATCGTTTGTCATACCGTTTCCCATGCGGTCGGAACGGGGCTGTATGGGAGTCTGCTCGGGATATTCGGGCAGTGGGATAAGGTCGATGGGCTGAACGGTCTTGACTCCTGCGAAAATGGGAATGTTGATGTCGCTGAGAGTATAGTAGCCCTTAGCTCTGACCGTAACGCTGTACTCGGAGAAGGGACGGGCGGTGCTCATGGGATCCTGAGACAGGGAGGCAGAAGGAGCGGGGAGAGCGATGGTGGGAGTGCGTCCGCTTCTGTCTGTAAACATGAGCCTTACGAGACCTACGCCGCCGGGCAGCACTTTTTTCACAGCCACAACCGCTCCGGGAACGGGATATGCGCCGCCTGCGGTGAATACATCGAACTGCAGATACCCCCAGCTGTTGTCCCCCGTAAGCGAGACCCAGCTTATAGAAGGGGTAAGCCCGGCGGTTGAGGGTATCGATTCCGTGGAGGACGTAGGAAGAGGAAAATCGGGCAGTATCTCCCTTTCGTTCTCTGCCTCGGCAGGGATACTGTACACACCGCCCTCGGGAGAGCCGTTGAGCATCACACCGCGGAGAGACGAGCCGCGGCTTCTCTGATAAGCGGTCTTGTCTGCCTGTGAGAAGGTGCCGCCCATATCGGGATTTGCACCCATAGGAGCGGGATTTTCGTAGGGGGTCATACGGGGCTGTATCATTGGATTTCCGGGGTATACGGGAGGGGGATTATCCTCGGGACGGATAACCGGGTGCGCAGGTATTCCCGCAATGCTTTCGATAATGCTCTCCGCCGAAGGGAAGCGGCATTCACAGCTTACAGGGAGCGGCAGCCCCATATCGGTGGGCTTCTCTGCGGCAAAATGAGAAGCCCCGGGAACTCCCGGTATAGGCGTTCCCGCTATATCACGGGTCATATTCGATTTCCCGGGCATATCAGACGCATTTTGCTCCGGGCGGCTCATCTGCTCTGACGGCGCAGTATTACGGTTCATTGGCTCAGCAGCACGGTTTGCCTGAGGGGCAGTTTGCATACGCGGGCTGCTCTGGGGCTGCATGGGCATATTCTGCTGAGGTGCGGGCATTGAATGCTCTGCCGAACCGCTCTGAGCCTGAGCCTGGGAAGTATTCTGCTGTGAAGGCTGACCTGACTGCTGCCTTGGGGCATTGTCCGTCTGAGGGGCAGAGCCGCTTTTTCTGTACAGCCGCATCATCTCGTCCTTGTACCGCTGTGCCATATTGTTAAGATTAAACTCATTTCCGTTCAAGCTTATTACCTCCGAATAAAAAAATCGTTACCGTTTTTTGCATAGCTGCAAAACGGATTATCAAAAATATATGCATGAAAACGGAGGAAAATGCAGATAATATGCAAATATCAATTCTGAAATGAAACAAGAGAAATGGAGAGAAATAGAGCAAAATGCAGAGATTTAAAGAGAATAGGGGATATATTTTAAAAATTCGGGCAAAAACCTCTTGACAAACGGACAAACACCGTGTATAATAATTACTGTTGTGTAAAGAAGAGGTATGAGTTCCCTGTGAATGATCGAGTTGCGTGCAGGGCGGTACCAACGTCTATGCGGCAATTTTTACTATACTATATTAAAAAGGAGAATTTGACTATGTCAACTTATATGCCTAAGGCTAATGAAATCAGCCGTAAGTGGTATGTACTTGATGCTTCCGGCAAGTCCCTCGGTCGTGTAGCTGCACAGGCTGCATCTATCCTCCGCGGCAAGCACAAGCCCACATTTGCTCCTCACGCTGACTGCGGCGACCACGTAATCATCATCAACTGCGCAGAGGCTGTCCTCACAGGCAGAAAGCTCGAGCAGAAGACCTACAAGTGGCACACAGGCTGGATCGGCGGTCTCAAGGAGACTAAGTACAGCGAAATGATGAAGAAGAATCCCGAAAAGGCAATGATGATCGCAGTAAACGGTATGCTCCCCAACAACACTCTTGGCAGAGCAGCTCTTACTCGTCTGAGAGTATATGCAGGCTCCGAGCACAACCACGCTGCTCAGAAGCCTGAAAACTTCGAGATATAAAAGGAGGGTGTAAACTATGTACGAATCTAAGCAGCAGTATTTTTACGGCACAGGAAGAAGAAAAAGCTCTGTAGCAAGAGTAAGAGTTTACCCCGGCAGCGGTAATATCACCATCAACGGCAGAGATATCGA